>JAYFRK010000268.1:0-5277 GCA_034925975.1 Clostridium sp. | reverse complement strand
CATCTACTCCTTGGTAAAACAGTTAGTAAAATAAACATATCTAATAAAACTGTTGTATTACCCAATGGCCAAGCTATATCTTATGATAAATTAATTCTTGCTAATGGAAGCAAAAGCTTCATACTGCCTGTCAAAGGGATCGAAAAATCAAACGTATTTACTTTAAAAGATATAAAAGATGCTGATAATATAAAAGCTGCTATGGTAAAGGCTAAGGATGCAGTAGTAATAGGCGGAGGACTTTTAGGCCTTGAGGCAGCTTGGGAACTTAAGCAAAATGGATTAAATGTTACTGTAGTTGAGTTTATGCCTTCTCTACTTGCACGTCAATTAGATGAAGATGGTGCTAAGATATTCAAAAAATTTGTAGATGCTACTGGGATTAATGTATTACTGGGAGAATCCACAGAAGAAATATTGGGTTCAGACTCTGTAGAAGGAGTAAAGCTTCAAAGTGGCAAAGTCATTAAAGCAGAAATAGTACTATTTTCTGTTGGAATAAGGCCAAATAAAGAAATTGCAGATAACACTGAAATTAATGCAAATAAAGGTATTATAGTAAATGATAAAATGGAAACTAACATAAAAGATATATATGCTTGTGGAGATATAGCCGAATTAAACGGTAGAGTTTATGGAAATTGGCCTGCATCCATTGAAATGGGAAAGGTTGCCGGAAGTAATGCTCTAGGGTTAAGTGTTATATTCAAAGACTTCGTATCTTCAACTATATATGAAGGAATGAATATAAAAATGTTCTCCTGTGGAGATATTAATCCTTCCTATAAAAATTTAGAAATAAAAGATAGTGAAAATAAATTCCTTCAAAAGCTTTTCTTTAAAGATGAGCTATTAGTGGGCGGATATATTTTAGGAGATACCTCTTCTTCTCAAAATATTGTAAAGGCTATTAAAAATAGTATAACTTTTGATATTGCAAAAAAATCTATACTAAAATAATAAAAAGCTGGATCATCCAGCTTTTTTTAACTATATTCTAATTTTACTTTACTTCCCCCTTCTCCTTGTTTTGAAGAACTTACTACCAGCTTCACAGGAACCCTATTTTTAAGTTCTTCTACATGACTTATTATTCCTACTGATAATTTAGAACTATGAAGTCTTTCTAGTGAATTCATTACAGTATCTAATAGTTCAGTATCTAAAGTACCAAAACCTTCATCTAAAAAGAAGAATTCAAGGGGAGCACTTCCCTTTAGCTGAACTTGAGAAGATAATGCCAGTGCAAGAGATAATGAAGTTAGGAAGGTTTCACCTCCCGATAAAGTAGTAGTTTCCCTTATATCTCCTCCATTAAAGTCATCTCTTATAATAAAGTTTCCATCACTGTCAATTTCTAAAGCATATCTTTCTTTAGTTATATCTTTTAATCTTCTTGATGCTTCTCTAGCAATATATTTTAATTGATTCATAGCAGCAAATTCTACAAATTTATTTCCTTCTACTAGCTTACCTAGGTCATTTAAAAGACTTAGCTTATGCTGAAGTTCCTGCTCTTTTTTTCTAAGTTCTTTTAGTTCTTTCATATCCTGTTTAATATCATCAATAGTCTTTTGTAGTGCTGCAATTTCCTGTATTTTAAACTTTAATATTTCTTGCTTTTCCAATCTATCTTTCTTTAATTGCTCCCATTTTTCTTCTTCTATAAATTCACCATTCAATTTTCCTTCTATTCTGCTAATATTATTCATTATATTTTTGAACTCATCATTGAATATGTTAATTTCTTGCTGAATCTCACTTATACTTTTTTCATCCAATATTACCTTTAAAACATCCTCTATATCAGTAAAATCATTCTCTTTCAATGAACTTATACACTTATTGTTTTGCTCTTCAAAACGTTTTTGAAGAATTTTTTTTGCTTCTTCTAAACTTAACTTTTTATCATATATTTGCTGCCTATTATTTTTTTCTTTTTCCAGATTATTTTTTAATCTTTCGGCTTTTTCGTTTATATTGGTTATTTCTTTTCTGATAACTTCTAGATATTCCTGTGGATTTTGTCCCTCTGAAAGTTTTTTAAGTTCCTCTTCTTCTCTTTCTATAATTTCAGCTTTCTCTTTACCGCTTTGAACTATTTTACCTAATTCAATGTCTAATTTTCTTTCCTGAATAGACAATATTTCTTTAGACTTCTCTTCTTTTTCTATAATATCTCTTAAGTCTTTTTCCACCTTTTGAAGACTTATACTCTCTACTTCATAATTTTTTATTTCCTTCATCCTAAGGGGAATATCATCTAATTGAAGCTGTTTTTTTAATAACAGGTATTCATCTTTTATCTTATTAAACTTATTATTTTCTTTTATAAACTCTTCATTTAAGTCATTTAATAAGTTTTTTTCACTTCTCATTATCTCCCCTATCTTAGCTTCTTTCATATCAATCTTTGATTTTTTATCCTTCTGAAGAGTAATCTCTTTAGTAATCTCATCTTTCTTTTCTACATATTTTTGAACTTTATCTTTCATCAATACAAATTCATTTTCTATATTTTCCTTATTAGCCTTTAACTCTTCAATAATTATATCTTTAAGTTTTATTTGTATTGATTCTAATTCTTTTAATATATGTTCTCTTTCTTTTTGAAAACTTACTATAGTTAGAGAAACTTTACTTATGTAAGTATTAATTTCTTCTATCAACTTTTCTAATTTCTTTTTTTCTTTTTCCCTGCTCTCCAGCTCTTTTTTATCTAATGCTTTTACAGGACTTATATGATGGAGAGAACCGCACACAGGACAAGGCTTTCCTTCCTCTAATTCTGCTCCTAGAATACTTGCTAGGTTCTTTTTATTAATATGATCTATTTCTTCTGCTACCTTTTCCAAACTTTCCTTATTTTCAACTAAACTTTCTTTAGCTTCCTCTAGTTTGAGTTCTACAGGTTTTATATCCTTTTCAACTGCATCTAGTTTATTTATTAACTCTTTTCTTTTCTCATCATCCTTTAATGCACTTTCAAATTTTTCTCTATAGCTATTAACTTTTTCAGCTTTTTCTAAAAGTTTAGAATTATCACCTGGATTATCTTTTAATAGCTCTTCCATTTCCTTTTCCAATTCTATAACTAGGTTATTTTGTACTTTTTGAGCTTTTAATATTTCATTATATTCTTTTGTATACTTATCCAAATTACATCTTTTCGTATTAATTTTAGCTTCTAAATCATCTTTCCTAACTTTGCTTTGCTTGTACTCATTTTCAATTTCTAATGCTACCTGGACTTTTTCCCTGTATTCAGGATCTACTTTTATACTATTTAATCTTTCTTCTATAGATAATATTTTCTTTACACTTTCTTCTTTATTGCAAATTATATCTTTTATCTTCTTTTCAAGAATGACTTTTTCACTATTTATCCTTGCGTAGTCCAACCTTAGTTTTTTCCGCTCTTCTTGAAGTATACTTACTTTTTTATCAATTTATATAGCTTGAATAATATTTGCTTCCTTCTTAATTAAGCTTGGTATTAATTCTTCTTTTTTTTCTAATATTTCATTATAGTCTCTATCAGTTTTTTCTAATGTATATTCAACTTCCTTCAATTTAGTTACTATATGCTCTAGTTCTTTTTCATTAGCTTCTACAGCTCTTTTAGTATTTTCCATCTCGTCAATAAAAGGTTTAACTTTTAATGCTTTTTGAGCATTTTCTAATCTCTCCTGCTTTATATTCATTTCTTCTAATCTATTTTTTAATTTATATTCTTTATTTTTATATTCATTAAGCTCTTTTTGAAGCTGCCATATATCTTTGTACTTTTCGTAATCTGAATCTAAATTATTCCTCTCTTCAGTTATTATCTTTTCTTCCTTTAATAATGAATCTAATTGACTCTCTTTTTCTTTAAAACTATCCTCAGTTAAACCCTCATATTTTTTTAATTCTCCGCACAATATATTTTCTTCTTTTAAGTGTTTGTTTCTAACTTTTTTAATTTTGTCACCTAATTCTTTCCCAAACTTCTCTAATGCAAATATTCTCTCCAGCATATCTCTTTTGTCTTTTCCTGTTAACTTTAAAAATTCACTAAACTTTCCCTGTGGCAGTACTACAGAACGTGTAAAATCGTCAGCAGTAAGACCTATTATCTTTTCAATTTCGCTTTGAAGTTCACTAGGCCCTTCAGCTAATACAATTTCCCCTTCCTCTCCTCTTTCTATTAATCTTGCATATTTTGTATTATATCCTCCATTTTTATTTATTTTTATATTTCTTTCAGCTCTATAAGTTTTTCTTTCAGATCCAATACCGATTTCAAATTCATAACTAACTATAAGATTTTTAGTTGTAGTATTTATGTATCCCTTATTAGTTCTCGTTATTTTCCCATAAAGAGCAATTGTTATAGCATCTAAAATAGTAGATTTTCCACTTCCAGTTGGTCCGAAAATACCAAATAAGCCCTTTTCAGTTAGTTTATCAAAATATATAGTTTGTTCTTCTTCAAAACTATTCAAACCAGAAATTTTTAATACTTTAGGCTTCATCTTCTTCTTCCTCCTGTCCTACTATTCTTAGAAATAAATCCATAATCTCTTCAGCAGGTTCTACCATCCTCTGTATAGTATAAAATTCCTTAAACAGTTCCCCTATGCTCTTTTCTTTAATATTATAAAATTCCTCTTCTATAGCATCTTGTCCAATAATCTTAGGTCTAATTTCCAAGATATCTTTTTTTAAGTTCTTCATTGTTTTTATATCTTCTTGTGTTATATATTTGTCCGTCTTTATCTCTAAATAAACCCATACTTCTCTATCACTATTTTCTTCACATTTTTTTATTGCTTCTTCTACATTCTCGCATTTCCAAACTTCAATAGGTTTATAATTTTTAAAGGGTACTGTCTCTACTTTAACTTCTTCACCTGCTTTAGCATCTATAATATAACAACTCTTTGTATATCCTACTTCACTCTTACTATATTGAATAGGTGAACCTGCATAAGCACATTTAGTTTTTGCTTTTACCCATTGTGGTCTATGTAAATGTCCTAATGCTATATACTGAGCTTTTTCTGGTAGTGCGCTTGCACTTACAGCAAGACTTCCTCCTAACTGGATTTGCCTTTCAGAATCCGACTCCTCTCCTCCTAATATAAACAAATGTGAAACAGCTAAATTTATAGTATCATCTCTATACTTTTCTGAGAGTTTATCAAATAGTTCTTTTACTCTATCAGAATAATTCTTCTGTCTTTCCTCTTCTTCAATACTTTCGGATAGAACCTCATTTAATCTCTTTTCACT
>JAYFRK010000606.1:0-7015 GCA_034925975.1 Clostridium sp. | reverse complement strand
GTAGGAGTATATTTGTATTTATATATTGCTTTAGGATTATATATTTACCTAAAGCTGCTAAGTAAACACTTTTTAAAGGCTCAGTATAGAAGTATAAAATTTATAACATCATTTCTAAGAGTAACCAGAAATATATTTTTATATCCATTTCAACTGATACTTTATAAGATTATAGATAAAAATAAGTAAAAACTCCTTGAATAAAATCTAAAACGAAACTAAAATATAAATATAAGCTAAAATAAAAGTTTTAGAGGTAAAGATATATGAAAAAGAAATCTAAGGTTAAAGGTATAGCTATTACTTTTATACTATTATATGTTTGCTACATATTAGTGAGTCAACAAATAACTATAAAAAGTAAAAAGGCTCAATTAGGTGAATATAAATCTGAGCTTCAGAAAGTAACAAAAGAGAACAGGCAATTGATAGATGAAAAAAATATGTCTGAGACCAGTAGGTATGTGGAAAAATTGGCTCGTGAAAGGCTAGGCTTTATAAAACAAGGTGAAAGCGTAGTAGTAGAGAAAAAGAATTAAATATTGCTTATTTATAATTTAATATAAACATATCAAGGAGGAATTTTATTAACATGGACTTAAAGTTAGGGAGTATCTTAGAAGGTACAGTAGTCAACATAACTAAGTTTGGAGCATTTATAGAAGTGGAGGGGAAAACAGGGCTAGTACACATATCCGAAGTAGCAGACTCATACGTTAAAGACATAAGAGAGCATTTAAAGGAGCAGGATAAAGTAAAAGTAAAAGTTATATCTGTAGATGATAATGGAAGATTAAGTTTATCTATAAAGCAAGCTATGGTAAATAAAAAATCATCAAAACCTGCTGAAATCGATTGGACAAAGGAAAAGGCTAAAGCATCTACTACTAATTTTGAAGATGCAATTTCTAAGTTCCTAAAGGATAGTGAAGAAATATTCCAAGATTTGAAGAAGCATCAATATGTAAAAGGAAATAAATATTCTAAAAAAGGATGATTAAGAATATTAAATAAAGGGCTATTTATAGTCCTTTTTATTTTTGGCAACTAAACAAATTCAAGTATATCAAGGGCATACACAAGCAAATCGAAGTTTGAAATAAATTTTAAAAAATTAGTTGACAATCCTACAGCATTAATATATAATAGTCTATGTCGCTGAGAGATGCGGCAACAAGCAAATATGGCGAAGTATTCAATTATTAAATGCGCCGGAGTGGCGAAATCGGCAGACGCACAGGACTTAAAATCCTGCGGAGCTAACACTCCGTACCGGTTCAAGTCCGGTCTCCGGCACCAATATCGCGGGGTGGAGCAGTTGGTAGCTCGTCGGGCTCATAACCCGAAGGTCGTAGGTTCAAGTCCTGCCCCCGCAACCATTTAAATTATGGCGGAATAGCTCAGCTGGCTAGAGCATTCGGTTCATACCCGAAGTGTCGTAGGTTCAAGTCCTATTTCCGCTACCATTAAAAATTAATATTTATACAATTCATTGAAAAATGGATTGTACGCCGGAGTGGCGAAATCGGCAGACGCACAGGACTTAAAATCCTGCGGGGCTAACACTCCGTACCGGTCCAAGTCCGGTCTCCGGCACCAATATCGCGGGGTGGAGCAGTTGGTAGCTCGTCGGGCTCATAACCCGAAGGTCGCAGGTTCAAGTCCTGTCCCCGCAACCATTTATTTTTTGACTATATGGCGGAATAGCTCAGCTGGCGAGAGCATTCGGTTCATACCCGAAGTGTCGTAGGTTCAAGTCCTATTTCCGCTACCAAATAAAATCCATGAGGTTATACTTCATGGATTTTATTTTTTTTATTTTGGATACAAATTAAAATGAGTAGTTTGAGATAATGAAGTAGAAAAAAATCGGTGTCAGTAAAATTTTGAACAAATTCTAGGATATATGTCTTACGAAAAAGCAAAGCTTGTCTTACTAAATGACATTTATTTCCATAGACCTCTGATATAATTTTATTTAGTTATTACTGAATCGGAGGTGTTATAAATGCAATATGGGGCAGAAATATTTCCTTATGAAAGAGCTAAAAAATCTAAAATAGATAAAAATGATAAAGGGCGGATAGAGTATATATGGGTATTTAGAAATCTAACTTATTTTGTGATATCTATATTAATTAGCAGGGTGCTGCTATTGAATATGGATAATACTACCGCGCCTTTTGGCATAGCGTTTCTGATAGTAATGTCTTTTCATAAAGATGAGTACATAATCCCTGCGTCGGGAGGATGCTTTATAGGATACATATCTTTATATAATAAAGTTAGTAATCTACCTGAGTATTTAATTGCTATAAGTACTGTAACTGCTTTAAGTTATTTATTAAATAAAAGTTCAAAGAAGTTTGTTATGTCCATTATGTTTAGTGTAGTTTTTTTTGAGTTGCTAATGTGTGAGTTCCTTATAAGAAGTTTAACATTTAAAGTTGCTTTTTTAACTGCTTTTCTTCAAATGATATGTATTTTACCATTATATTTTATTCTAGAGCGTTCTATATTATGCCTAAATGAATTTAGAACAAAGCATTTATTTACAAGTGAAGAGATAATAAGTGTATCTATATTAATATCACTAATTTTATCAGGGACTTGGGGAATAAGTATAAATGGAGTTTCGTTAAGAAATATATTTGCTCTAATGTTTATACTAATATTGAGTTACATAAATGGAAGTACTGTAGGTGCCGCAAGTGGTATAGCAATTGGTACTATAATTGGTATATCATCAAGTAATATACTTATATTTATAAGTGTATATGGCTTATGTGGATTAATTGCAGGAATTTTTAAAGATAGTGGAAAGTTACTAAGCGGTTTTTCTTATTTCATTACTTTTTTAATATTAAAGCTATATTCAAATATAAGTATAGAATTCAAGTTAATAGAAATAATTATTGCTGTAGTGGTATTTTTTATAATTCCTAATAAGATATATGACAAATTAAATTTAGAGCTGGACTGGGAGAGAAAACAAGAATACTTAAATAGAGATTACGTGGATAAGATTAAAGATATGTTGTTAAAAAGGTTAGAAAGTTTTTCTCACGTGCTATACAATATATCTGGAACCCTTAGTGACCTTGCAGACAATGATAAGTTAGTAATGAAAAATAAAAGCGCTGCTCTTATTGAAAATTTGGCGGATAGAGTATGCAGTGGCTGTAATATGAACTCAATGTGTTGGAAAAGAGAAGCATATTACACCTATACAGCTTTTGGAGAATTGATACAAAGTTATGAAGAGGGGAAAAAGAACAAGATGCCTCATGAGATAGAAAGAAAATGCATAAAGAGAACTTTGCTTTTAAAGAATACTGAGGAAATAGTAAATAATTATATAATTAATGAAATGTGGAGAAAAAGACTAAGTGAAGGAAGAGAGACCTTAGCTGGACAAATAGATAATATGGCAAATTCTTTAAAGGAGGTTATGGAAGAATTCAATGCCGATATAAAGTTAAGCAGTGGTGCGGAAAAGAAAATTAGAAAAATATTAGAAAAGAAGAACTTAAAATACGAAGACATATTTTGCTTTCAAGATAAAAATGAAAGGTTAGTAGTTAAGTTATCACTTAATTCTTGTGGTGGATCACAACTTTGCGTTAAAACAATACTTCCATTAATAAATGAAGCTGTTGAAAAGAATATGTGTATAAGTGATGAAGGTTGTGTAATTAATCCTGATACAAGCATTTGTACTGTGACCTTTGAGGAAACTCCTAAGTTCTATGTAGCTTCATATGTAGGGAGACAGTGCAAAAACGGAGAAAAATATAATGGGGATAGCTACAGTTTTGGCAAAGTTAATGATGGAAGTTACATGTGTATAATAAGTGATGGTATGGGATCTGGACCTAGGGCCAGCAAAGAAAGTAAAGCTGCAGTAGAATTAATAGAAAAGTTTACTAATGCTGGACTAAGCAAGTCAACAGCTATAAGCACAGTTAACTCTATAATGTCATTAAAATTTTCTGAAGATGAAAAGTTTTCCACTCTTGATTTAAGTAGTTTAGACTTATATACTGGTGAAATAAGCTTCATGAAAGTAGGGTCGGTAGCTAGTTTTATAAAATCAGGCAATAAGGTTGAAGTAATAAACTCTAAGAGTTTGCCAATAGGAGTTTTGGATAAAGTTGATGTTGATGTAATAAATAAAAAATTAAAAAATGGAGATATAATAATAATGCTAAGTGATGGAGTATTAGATTATAATAGTAATAACGCTGGAAAGACAGACTGGATTGTAAGTTATCTTAAGGAAACTAAGATTAGTAATCCTAAGGAGTTAGTAGATGGAATAATTGAAAAGGCTAAAGAATTAAGTGGAGGGAAGGCAAAGGATGATATGACAGCTATAGTTTCCAAGGTATATAACCTTTATTGATGAATTACATTAAATTTTTAGCCTATATTGATTTTAAACTAAATGTTATTTATAACATTTAGTTTAAGTTGCTTTTAGGACATGTAAGTAATGTTTAGAAGTTTGTTGAGATATGTTGATTAATATCAATATCTTTGCAAATATAGCTTATATTTATGTTATAATGAATAAATATAGAAATATGTGGGAGTGTTTAACTTGATAGATAAAGTGCTAAATACAATAAAAACAAATGATATGTTTAAAGCAGGAGATAAAGTAATTGTGGCAGTTTCTGGAGGCCCAGATTCTATATGTCTTTTACATGTGCTCTATTCATTAAGAGAATCTCTAGGTATTACTCTTATAGCAGCCCATGTAAATCATTGTTTGAGAGGAGAAGAAGCAGATAAAGATGAGGAGTATGTAAAGGAATTTTGTAAGGCTAGAGATATAAAATGTTTTATTAAGAGAGAAGATGTACATAGAATATCAAAAGAGCGAGGTATATCCTGTGAGATGGCAGGACGTGACGTAAGGTATAACTTTTTTTCAGAGCTTTTAGAAAATGTTAAGGGTCAGAAAATTGCTATTGCTCATAATGCTAATGATCAAGCAGAAACTGTGCTTATGAGAATTATGAGAGGTACAGGTATGGAAGGAATTATTGGTATAAGAGCAGTTAGAGATAATATTTTTGTAAGACCTATAATTAATATTACTAGAAAAGAAATAGAACATTATTGTGAAGAAAATAAGTTGCAGCCAAGAATAGATAAAACAAATCTAGAAAATATTTATGCAAGAAATAAAGTTAGACTAGAATTAATACCTTATATTGAAAATAACTTTAATACTGATATAATTCAAGCGCTAAATAGACTATCTCAAACAATAAAAGTTGATAATGAATATATAAATGAAACAGCTCTGCAAACCTACAGAGAATATTGTAAAAGAGACAAAAATAAGGTTATAATTAATAGTGAAGCTTTTTCTCAGCATGAGGCTATACTAACTAGAATTATAAGAGAAGCGTTAAAAGCTGTTAAAGGAAGCTTATATAATTTAGACAAAAATCATATTTATGATATTATCAATATACAGAAAGGTGCTACTGGAAAGGAAATAATGCTGCCTAGAAGCCTTGTAGCTTTAAACAACTATGGTGATATTGAATTGTATATTGCTAATGAGAAGGACGTTAAAGATAAAAGCAAATCCGAATACATATTAAAAATTAATAATGATAATAATTTAATTGATAATAGACTAATTGTACATATAAGTATAATAAATGCTAAAGAAAAGTTCGATTTTAACAGTAAAGATAATTTAGTTAAATTCTTTGATTATGATAAAATAAATGGGGAGATAAAGTTAAGATACAGAAAAAATGGTGATAAGTTTGTTCCTTTTGGGATGAGTGGAAGTAAGAAGTTGAAAGATCTATTTATTGATTTAAAAATTCCAAAGGATAAAAGAGATAATATACCTCTTATCTTGTTTGGAGAAGAGATTGCGTGGATTGTTGGATACAGAATAAGTGATAAATTTAAAGTGGATAAAAACACTAAAAATATATTGCAAATTAAAATCGAAAGAGAGGAATAATATAATGAAAAATGATATTGAAAAAGTATTATTAAGTGAAGAACAAATAAAAGAGAAAATAGTGGAAATGGGAAAGAAAATTAGTGAAGATTATAAGGGAAAAGATCTTATTTTAATTGGTGTACTTAAAGGCTCAGTTCCTTTTATGGCAGATTTGATGAAAAGAATAGATATACCTTGTAACATGGACTTTATGGCAGTTTCTAGCTATGGCAATTCTACAGAAACTACAGGAGTAGTCAGAATACTTAAAGACTTAGATTTTGAAATTGAAAATAAAGATGTACTTATAATAGAAGATATAATAGATTCTGGTACTACTTTAAAGTATCTTAGAAAATATTTAAGATCAAAAAATCCAAATAGTGTTGAGATAGCTTGTCTTTTAAACAAACCTGAAAGAAGAGAAGTAGAAATAGATGTAAAATATTTAGGGTTTGACGTACCTAATTATTTTTTAGTAGGTTATGGATTAGATTATGCAGAAAAGTATAGAAACCTACCTTATGTAGGAATACTAAAAGAGAGTGTTTACAAAAAATAAATAATTACTATTATTGTAAAGGAAAAATTGATATGATAGAATCAATTATAAAACTACTAGAAAGATGGGGGGCTTTGATGTGAAAAAAGTTTCAAGTGCAACGGCTTGGATAATAGTATTAATTGTCGTAATACTAGCAGCATTAGCTTTAGTAGAAACAAATAGAAATGCTGGAGTTATATCATATGATCAATTTAAGAAATACTGGGTAGAAAACAATATATCTAGAATACAAGTAAAACAAGATAGAAGACCTGTTATAGGAGAACTTAAAGACAAGAATAAACCTCAATTCGAGGCTGTAGTTCCAGAAGGATTATTAATTGAAGACTTATTTGTTAAAAATCCTAATCCATCAGTAGATGTTAGATTTGAGCCTCCAACCTCTATACCTGTATGGGTAAATTGGTTGCCTACTATAGTTCTGATACTTATGTTGGTTGGTTTTTGGTTTATGTTTATGCAGCAATCAC
>JAYFRK010000261.1:0-7625 GCA_034925975.1 Clostridium sp. | reverse complement strand
TAATACGATAACTTGATTCAAAATCATCCTTAGAAATAACTGATTTTTTGTAAATAGGATTAACTGCTGTATTATTTAAAGAATCAACTTCCTCTCCAAAACAACTTGCACTTTCCTTTGAAAAAACTAACTTTTTTCCTATTATGGCTTTTATGTTATCATCACTATATGTACCTACAGGTCCAAATGCTAAGGCCTTTTCAATCTGCCATTGACCATAAAAATGTTCTTCCTCTACTTTTTTATCGGTTAAATCATTTGTACTTGGAGTTTGAACAGTTTGTTGTGTTTGTTCTGTCTTACCCTGTTCAGAACTATTAGAGATACTTGTACTTGTGTTATTTACCACTTTCCTTGCTTGTTGATTAGTGCATCCCAATACACTAAAACTAATCATCATAATTGCAACTATTTCAAATGTTACTTTTCTTTTAACCATAAATCCCCCTCATTTCCTATCCTTAGTGAACCATATTTAAAATAAAACCAGCAATTGTAGTATTGAAAAACCTGTGAAATATATAATTAATTTCACAGGTTTAATTTATTTTATTAAATAACTTTTGAATATCTCTAAACATTTATTCCATAGAATATCTCTGTCATTTCTTTATTTAATTTGTCAAGGATAGCTTCTTTTTCTTCCTCTGATAAGTCCTCTTCTTTAATTTCAAATAGATAATTGCTTAAGTCTAAATCCTTTAACTTCATTTTTGTATGGAATATATGTGATTGATATATATTCATATCTATCAAATTGTATCTATTTATTGTATCTTCTGCTATATAATTTTGAATTGAATTAATTTTATGGTCTATAAAATGTTTTTCTCCATCTATATCTCTAGTAAATCCCCTTACTCTATAGTCAATAGTTATAATATCCGAATCAAAACTATCTATTAGATAGTTTAGTGCTTTTAATGGAGAAATTGTACCGCATGTTGAAACATCTATATCAACCCTAAAAGTACTTATATAATTTTGAGGATGACTTTCGGGGTAAGTATGGACCGTTACATGGCGTTTATCTACATGTCCTACAATATTTTCTCTAATTGGGGTCAAAATTCCCCTATTACAAGATGGATCAAGTACATAAAGCGGAACTTCTTCTTCTGAAATTAATAATGTTACACTTGCACCTTGCGGATCATAATCCTGCTTAGCAACATTTAATACACTTGCACCTATAGTTTCTGTAACATTTGTTAATATTCTTGTTAATCTTTCTGAATTATATTGTTCATCAATATACTCAATATACTTTTTTCTATCTTCTTCGGTCTTTGTATAACAAATATCATAAATATTAAAACTTAATGACTTTGTTAAATTATTGAAACCATACAATTTAAGCTTATTTTTATTAGTTTTGCCCAATTTCCTTCCCCATTTCTAGTATAATTTCATATTAAATTTCTAATATGTATTTTACTATTATTTCCCCTATAATTAAAGAGTTTTCTATGATTTTTTTCAAAATCTGACTACTAAATATTTACCATTTAAAAACGCGCTATTTTTTAACCTACTAATTGAATGTTTTAAATGTAAGTAATTCTACCATAGCCCAAAACTACACAATATTAACATCTATTTAATCAACTTATTATGAGCATAATATTTATAGTACATCTTTAACTTGATTAATTTTCCCTAGATTTGATGTTTAATACTTATATCAAAATTCTTAACTAAAAAGTTCATAGGAAATAGAGGTGTTTATTTTAATATGTTTAAATTTATTAGTACTGTTTTAATATCATTGGTAGCTGTTAATCCTTTATTAAGTAGTAGTACAAAAATAAACAATTCACATTTTACAAATAGAAAACCAGTTCAAACCAACTCTCAATATGAAACAAATATTGTAGAATACGAACCAGATTCTATTTTAGATTACTTGAGAAATGTATTCAAAAACGAAGCACAAACTGGTGTAAGCACCAAAGAATATAATTGGTATTTTAAACATGTTGCAAACGGAGAACCTCCAGAAGCTCCAAAGGAAACTGCTCATTTTGTTCCCAAATATGATAGTTATTATATAGGAGATATTTCAAAAAAGACAATATACTTAACCTTTGATGAAGGTTATGAAAATGGTTATACTGCGCCAATACTAGATGTATTAAAAAAGCATAATGTTAAAGCTGCTTTTTTCGTTGTGAAACCATATATAAAATCAAACCCTGACCTGATTAAAAGAATGGTAGATGAAGGCCATTTAGTTTGTAACCATAGCGCTCGCCATCCTTCTATGGCATCTATAATAGATCAAAGTAAATTTAATAAAGAATTATCTGAGGTGGAAGATGCTTTTCAAGAAGTTACAGGGAAAAAAATGCCTAGATACTTTAGGCCACCTATGGGAAAATACAGTGAAAAATCCCTTCTCTATACTAAAAGTTATGGTTATAAAACTATATTTTGGAGCTTTGCCTATGCAGATTGGCAACCAAATAAACAACCTTCACCGGAATTTGCAAAAAAACGTATATTAGATAGGACTCATAATGGTGCTATTATATTGCTTCACGCTGTTTCTAAAACCAATGCAGATATATTAGATAGTGTAATTACAGAATGGAAAAAACAAGGATACGAGATTAGAAGCTTAGATGAACTACCTAAAAACTTATCTTAAATCAACTAAAATTTATAGATTAGGCTGTGTTTTAACAGATTGTTGATGACCTATAATAATGAACTCAACAATCTTTAAAACAGCCTTAATCTACTATTAGCTATCTAATATTTTTTCTGTATATCCATACTTTATGATTTCACCATCTTTTAATATAACTACCTTGTCGGCAAGACTTTTTGCATCCTCTTTATCATGCGTAACAAATATAGATGTAATACCCATTCTATTAATAATTTCTTTTAACTCACTTCTTATTTTGTTTTGTAGATGAGCATCCAAATTGCTAAATGGTTCATCTAAAAGTAAAACAGAGGGACTTGGTGCAACAGCTCGTGCTATAGCTACCCTTTGGTGCTGACCACCACGTAACTCATGAGGATATCTTCTTTCATATCCTTCAAGATTAACTAGATCTAACATTTCCTTAACTCTTTTATCTTTTTCACTTTTACTAATTTTTTTTAATCCGAACATTACATTTTCAGCAACAGTCATATGAGGAAATAGAGCATAGTCCTGAAATACCATTCCTATTCCTCTTTTTTCAGGTAATATAAAAATTTCTTCACTAACAACATAATTATTATCTATAATAATCTGTCCATCTTCTGGAATTTCCAACCCAGCAATCAGCCTTAAAATCGTACTTTTTCCACTTCCGCTTTCTCCAAGTATTGATACTATTTCACCTTTTTGTACATCTAAATTAAAGTTTCTTATATTACTTTTCTTAGAATTTTTATATTTAAAACACAAATTATTAATTTTAACTAACATTACTGTACCTCCCTATCGCCAACTTTATTTAATAAGTAAATAGAAAAAATACTTATTATAATAATTATTAAAGAAGCTATGGATGCCTCATGAATCATCTCATCGTTTGCATATTCAAAGGCCTTAGTAGCTAAAGTATTGAAATTAAAAGGTCTTAATATTAGAGTAAGTGGCAATTCTTTTATAATATCTACAAAGGCAAGAGCCACTCCGCTTATTATTGCTGGCTTTATCATTGGAAAATCCACCTTGAAAAAAGTCTCTATTGTACCTTTCCCTAGAGTTCTAGAAGCTTCAAAAAACTTTTTCCCAACCTTTTCAAAACCTGATTCTATAGATTGATATGATATTGCTAAAAACCTAACTATATAAGCAAAAATAAGCATAAAAATGCTTGTACTTAAAACTAGATTTTGAGAGTTCGGACTAACTACTTTATAAAATCCATATAACTTTCTATCTATTCCTACAAAAAGCAGTATAACACCTATTGCAATTACAGATGCCGGAGTAGAATAGCCTAATATAGTTATTTTAGAAAATAATTTTCCAATAAAATTTTCGTGTATTCTGCTAAAATTTGCAATAATAATGGCCATTATAGTTATTATTATTGAAGAGAATAGGGCTATCCATAAAGAATTAAATATAATGTTAATAAATTTAAAACTTAAAATTTCTTTATAAGTAAGAAGACTCCAACTAAACAATTGTAAAGTTGGTACAACAAAGCTAATGCTAAAAATTATAAAGCAAAATGCAGAGGCCAAAAATGCCTTTCCTCCCTTTAGCTTTATTCTAGATATAGGCTTAAATTTAGTATTTGTGAAGCTATATCTTTTTTTACCTCTAATCCATTTTTCTAAAACTAAAATTGTAAATACAATAAACATAAGTATTGAAGATAATTTTACTGCTGAATTAATATCTCCCATAGAAAACCATGTTTTAAAAATAGCTGTACTAAAAGTTGGTATTCCAAAATACGAAACTACTCCATAATCATTTAATACCTCTAACACAACTAACACAGTTCCTCCAACTATAGCTCCTCTAGATATCGGAACTACCACTAAAAAAAATATTTCTAGTGAACTTCTTCCGAGAAGCCTTGCATTTTCTATCAAGGACGCTGATTGTTTTTCTAAAAAAGCCTTTGTAATCATAAAAATATATGGAAAAAGGGAAAAAGTAAAAATAAATACTGCCCCCTTAATAGACATGATATCTAAATATTTACTATTTAGATTAATTCCTAAATTATATCTGAAAAACTTTTGTACAATCCCCGTATAATTAAATATTCCATTATAAGTATAGGCAGCTATATATGGCGGAATTGCCATAGGTAAGATTAAAGCCCATTTAAAAAATTTTCTTAGCGGAAATTCATAAGCTGCAATTAGCCAAGATAATGAGGTCCCTATTATTACAGTAAAAATTCCTGTTGCTAACGTGATTTTTATAGAATTAAGTATATAATCTTTTAATAAGTATCTTTTTATATGGTACCAGTTTGAATTTCCTTTAGTAAATATATGCGCTACGATATCTATGTTTGGAAGAATTATTAATACTATAAATAGGCAACTCAATAAAAACCAAAGATCTATGTTAACTTTTATTTTTTTAATTTTAAACAATAATTTCACATCCTTTGTATACATAGAAAAGTTTATGTTGTAAAAAAAACAGACATAAAAGGCTGCTTTTTTTAATTCCAACCTACTTCATTTAGAATTTCTAATGATTTTTGATTAAACTCACATAACTAAGATAAATTAATATCTTGAGTTTTAAATTCTCCCCATGACTTTAATAATTCTGAAGGTTGTACATTTTTATTTACAGGGTATTCAAAATTAGCTTCTGCAAATTCACTTTGTGCTTTAACATCAGATAAAAATTCTATTAATTTAATAGCATTTTCTTTGTTTTTAGCATTTTTAGTAACACCAGCTCCACTTATATTTATATGTGTGCCATTTGTACTTTGATTTGGAAAAAATACTCCTATTTTTTCAGCTACTTTCACTTCTTCCGGATCAGAAGATTTTAACATTTTACCTACATAGTAAGTATTCATTATAGCAATATCTCCTTCTCCTGCTACTGCAGCTTTAGCTTGATCTCTATCATTTCCCTTAGGCTCTCTTGCCATGTTTTCCACAATTCCTTTAGCCCATTCCTTAGCCTTTTCTTCACCATTTATAGCTATAAATGAAGCTATAAGCGATTGATCGTATATACTGGATGAAGGCCTTGTTAATATCTTTCCTCTCCATTTAGGATTGATTAAGTCTTCATATGTAGATAATTGAGAAGGATTTATTCTATCCTTAGGATATACTAGAACTCTTGCCCTTACTGTAAGCCCATACCATTCTTTATCTTTATCTCTTAAATTTTCAGGTATATTTTTTTCTAAAACATTTGATGATGCTACTTGTAAAAGTTGTTTGTTTTTTGCTCTATAAAGCCTTCCAACATCTGCTGTAATTAATGCATCAGCCTGCGTATCCTTTCCTTCTCTTTCAAGTCTCTCTATAAGTTCATCCGATTTTCCTTCTACTATATTTACCTTAATACCTGTTTCTTTTGTAAAAAGTTCATAAAGTTTTTTATCCGTATCATAGTGCCTATCTGAATAAACATTTACAACTTTTCCCCCACCTTGTTCTGAACTTTTACTGCTAATAGCGGTTTTATTGCTTGAACATGCAGCTAATAGCATAGTTGCCCCAAATATAGTTGCAATAAGTGCTGCTGTAATTGTTCTTTTATTCATAAGAATAATTCCTCCTTAATCGATTTTTATTTTTATTTGAGATTGATAACCGTTATCAACATTATTTTATTATATACATTTAAAGCTGTCAAGCATTCCTTCATGGTAATTATTTCATTTACAATTAATTAGTATGAATAATATATAATTTGTCAATGATAATATGGAATATAGTAATAGGAGGGATTACTCTACAATGGAAAAAGCAAACTATCCAGTTATTTCAGTTTATATTGATGATATTCAAAAAATATCAGAAAAAGATACTAGCGAAAATAGTAGTAATTCTGATACAA
This sequence comes from Clostridium sp., assembly GCA_034925975.1. GTDB lineage: Bacteria > Bacillota > Clostridia > Clostridiales > Clostridiaceae > Clostridium_H. Next base: position 1,111 of record JAYFRK010000261.1, on the reverse strand, counting down.
CCTTTTCTATTTCTGTTTACCCTAAAATTTCAAAGATTACTAGAGAAAAAACTTTAGCTTTTGTTTATGAACTTATAAATTACTTTACCCCTAATCTATTGCTTCATCATCAGCAAGACGAGGTTCCTGTCTTCACCATATATTTAGGAGTTAGCGAATCACAGCTAGATATCAATACCTATGGAGGATATTATACAAAATTTATTCATAGCATACCTGAACTCCAAGATATTTTAGAGGATTTATTTTTAATGGTAAGAGATGACCTAGATATAACACGTTATAATGTTGACGAAATTATATCTGAGCTCCAGAATATGCCTAGAATTGATATCAAGGAAAACTTAAATGAAAAAGAAAATAAACCTTCAGCAGATAATGAAGACCTTGATTGGACATATAATAGAATAATTAGAACACCTTATAGCGAAGTATACTCTCTACATCTAAATAATGAAAATGCAGGCCAAATTCATATTCACATTGGAAAAAATATTGATACCACAATAATTACCACTGTTGATATAACAGAAAAGGAAAAAGCTGTTCTTATGGGAATGGTTCACGAAACCTTATTAGAGCTTTTAGAAGAAGAACATAAGACTCATTCTACAATTAATTTTTATAGCGAAGCTGTAGAAGATATAGATTAATAAGGCTATGTTTTAAGAGATTGATGATTTAGTATAATTAAAAAAATAGCTAAACTGAAAAAACTTATTTCTTGTTTAGCTATTTCTTACATTTAATATAAGTTTATATAATTTATTGTTGTTTTTCAAACACATATAATTTTCCATTTTTAGCTTTTAAAAATCTATCACCTCTAAAGCCTTTTTTAAGTAAAATTCTCTGTATCTCATACAATGTTCCTGCATGGCTAACAATTATAATATCTTTGTCCTTTTCCTCAAGAATAACATCTAGAATACTGTTTATCCTCTCTAATGTTTCTCGCCTCATCTCTGGTTGAGATGCATGATTTCTTATCCATGCAATTCTACTTAATATTGCCCAAAAATAATATGGTAATGGTATTTTAGTATTCATCATAACCGCAGAAGGAATTTCTACTAGTTTATCCGTTATTACAATTTCACCATGGTATATA
>JAYFRK010000609.1:0-2783 GCA_034925975.1 Clostridium sp. | reverse complement strand
TACTTACTCCAGGTGAAATGGAAACAGTAAAACTTACAACACAAATGTTTGAAAAGTATCCTGACTGTAAGAGGATTACTGTGAAAGTGGAAGGAGAATAGTAAAATGAGCGAGGTAAGAAATTTAATTTGCATAGGATGTCCAATAGGATGCGAACTAGAAGTAACTATAAAAGAGGGTAAAGTAGAAGACGTTAAGGGAAACACTTGTCTAAGAGGTAAAACCTATGCAGAAAAGGAATGTACAAACCCAACTAGAATAGTTACATCTTCTGTTAAGGTAAATGGAGGGGAGATAGATTCCGTTTCTGTAAAGACGAAAAGTGATATTCCAAAAGATAAAATTATGGAGTGTATAGAAGCACTTAAAGGAATAGTAGTAAATGCACCTATAAATACTGGTGATGTAATAGTTGAGGATGTTGCAAGTACAGGGGTAGATATCATTGCTACAAAAACTGTTGCAAAAATAAATTAAAAAGTGTACACTATATTTATATTAGAAGAGTAAAATTTTCATAAATATTAAAATTTAATATTTATGGCGGAGAGTAGAGAGCCATTATTGAGAAGGGAATAGAGTTCCCTTTCTTAATGATGGCTCTTTTTGTCTCTAATTAATTAAATGTGCGGATTAAAAACGTTTACAATAACTATGGAATAAAGGTATAAAAATTATGCTTCTAAAGCATGAATTAATAATAAACAAAGTACAATAACTAAGGAGGAGAAGAGAGTGTCTAATCTAATGGGAGAATTTTTAGGAACGATGATTTTAATTTTACTAGGTGATGGAGTAGTTGCAGGTGTAGCCCTTAAAAAGAGCAAAGGGGAAAATGGTGGATGGATTGTCGTTACTACAGCTTGGGCATTGGCAGTTGTAATTCCGGCATTCATATTTGGAGCAATAAGTGGAGCGCATTTTAATCCAGCAGTTACAATAGCACTTGCAGTACTAGGAAAATTTTCATGGAGTTTAGTGCCACAATACATAGCAGCTCAGATGTTAGGAGCAATTGCAGGAGCTACTCTAGTATGGCTAACTTATTTAGCACACTGGGGAGAAACAGAGGATAAAGCTACAAAACTTGGAGTATTCTGTACAGCACCAGCAATAAGAAACACTATAGCTAATATTATTACAGAAGTTATTGGAACATTTATGTTGGTATTTGGTATTCTAGGATTAGGACAAGTTCAAATGGCACCAGGGTTAAATACAATAGCAGTTGGAGGACTTATTTTTATTATTGGACTTTCATTAGGTGGACCTACAGGATATGCTATTAATCCAGCAAGAGATTTAGGACCACGTATAGCACATGCTATATTGCCTATAGCAGGAAAAGGAGATTCAGATTGGGAATATTCTTGGATCCCAGTTTTAGCACCTATAATGGGAGGTGTTCTAGGAGCTCTAGTATTTAAATTAGTATTTTAATATATCATATATATTACATGTAAACCTTTAAGTATATTAATGTGGAAAGAATGAGGAGGAATAAGCATGGAAAAGCAAAAATATGTAATGTCCTTGGATCAAGGAACAACTAGTTCAAGATGTATAATATTTAACAAAAGTGGGGAAATAGTAAGCGTTTCTCAAAAGGAGTTCAAACAAATATATCCTAAAGCAGGGTGGGTTGAACATGATGCTATGGAAATTTGGGGAACACAAGCAGGAGTTGCAGGTGAAGCTTTAGCAAGAGCTGGACTTAATGCAACAGATATTGCAGCATTGGGTATAACAAACCAAAGAGAGACTACAGTTGTCTGGAACAAGAGAACAGGACTTCCTGTTTATAATGCAATAGTTTGGCAATGCAGAAGAACATCTGAATACTGTGATGAACTAAGAGAAAAGGGCTTTGATAAAACAGTAAGAGAAAAAACCGGATTAGTGCTAGACGCTTATTTTTCAGCTACTAAAGTTAAATGGATACTTGATAATGTAGAAGGAGCTAGAGAAAAAGCAGAAAGAGGAGAATTGCTTTTCGGAAATATAGATACATGGTTAATTTGGAATTTAACTAAAGGAAGAGTACATGTTACAGATTATACAAATGCTTCAAGAACAATGTTATATAATATCCATGAATTAAAATGGGATGAAGAATTATTAAAAGAATTCAATATTCCAAAATCAATGCTTCCAGAAGTTAAGCCATCTAGTTGTGTTTATGGAGAAACTGATGAATTAATATTTGGTTCACCAATCCAAATTGCTGGAGATGCTGGAGATCAACAAGCAGCATTATTTGGTCAAGTTTGCTGCGAAGAAGGAATGGCTAAGAATACTTATGGAACAGGATGTTTCCTACTTATGAATACAGGAGACAAAGCAGTAGAATCTAAGAACGGATTACTTACAACTATGGCCGCTTGCTATGGTGGAAGAATAGAGTATGCTCTTGAAGGAAGTGTATTCATAGGTGGAGCTGTTATTCAATGGCTACGTGATGAACTTAGAATGATAAAAAGTGCGGCAGAATCTGAAAGATATGCAACAGCAGTAGAAGATTCAAATGGAGTTTACCTAGTACCTGCTTTTGTTGGACTTGGTGCACCATACTGGGATTCTTATGCAAGAGGAACAATGGTTGGACTTACAAGAGGTGCTAAGAAAGAACACTTTATAAGAGCGGCATTGGAATCAATGGCATATCAAACTCATGATGTATTAAAGGCTATGGAAGAAGATTCAGGAATTAAATTACAAGCATTAAATGTAGATGGCGGAGCTTGTGCTAATAATTTCTTAATGCAGTTCCAAGCAGATATATT
>JAYFRK010000507.1:0-1545 GCA_034925975.1 Clostridium sp. | reverse complement strand
CCTTGCAGAGCTTTGCAATTAAAACTATTCCTTTCTTAGCCTTTATCATTTTTCCTGTCCTACTTCTTGTCCCTTCAGGAAATATTAAAACATTTCCACCGCTCTTTACAATATCTATAATTTTTTTAATTCCTTCTTTGTCCGCAGAATTTGGACGGATTGGAGTAGTTTTAACTATACTTAGACCAAGACTGGTTAGTGAATTACTATTTAATTTAACACCAGCTGCAAAAGTTACATCTTTATCTTTAAGAACTCTATCTAATATTAATGCATCAGAATTACTTAAATGGTTACATATAAATATAACTGGTCCTTTTATATCTTTTAGATTATTTTCATTTTTTACATTTATATTTGCATACTTATTAACATACCCGTTTAATATCTTAGTAGATAGATATCTAATTAACCCCTTTGGAAGGTGCCCTATAATACGTGTCATAGCTGGAGATATCATGCATCTGTTCCACCCTTCTTATCCTTTTGTATATATAATACATCATATTTTAGAAATTTTCAAAAGTCTATTATAGTAATCCTGTAAATATGGGGATTTAAAACTTTTATTTTCTCTATTTTGTATTTTATCTAAGTTGAATAAGTTGATTAAAACATTTCTTTGAATTACATTTTTTCCTCTCCAACCACAGGATGTTAATTTATACTTTTCATTGAATTCTTTTTTACTCATATGCAGCAATTCTTCATGATCAATATTTTTCATAAAATCAAAAGGTTTAAATTCTTTAATTTCAGAATAACCTATTTCCATATTATATGGACATACATTTTGACATGTATCACATCCAAATAGCCTTCCTCCAAATTTAGAAAGCCAGTAATCTTCTAACTCCTTTTTTTGAGTTATATAAGATAAACATATATTTGGATTACTCTTAGCTTTATTTATTGCTTTTGTAGGACATGACTTTAAGCATAAATCGCACTCTCCGCATTCTGATTCTTTCGGTATATCGCTTTCCATATCTAAATCTGTAATTATTTCACCTAAAAATACATAAGAACCATATTTTTTAGTTATAATTAAATTGTTCTTCCCTCTAAACCCAATCCCGCATAGATAGGCAATATATCTTTCTGGAAGGGCATTACTATCTACAAAATATTTTGCTTTTCCACCTAAGCTACTAATAAAATTACATATTCTTTCTAAATAACTTGAAACAACTTTATGATAGTCCATACCAAGAGTATATTTTGAAAAATATATAGAAGAACTATTATATTTTTCATGCATATAAGGAAATGCTATAGAAATAATAGTTCTTCCGTCTTCCATATAAATGAATGGATTTATTCTTTTATCTATATCTTTTTCTTCAAATTCATTTTCTAATCCTGAATTTTTTCTTTTTAAAAAGAAATCTTTAAGTTCTTCCAACTTTCTACACTTTGTGAATCCAACAAGATCTATTCCTAAGTCATTACAATAACCTAATATCTTTTCCTTACTATCCATATCAATCCAAATACCTTTCTAGAAGGAATCATTCCATGCATTGTTCTTTTTTCCCATAATCC
>JAYFRK010000276.1:0-2486 GCA_034925975.1 Clostridium sp. | reverse complement strand
TAAGCGATTCACACCAAATCATAGATTTGGGTTCTCTGCTTATAAGAAATTATTTTCCATATTATAGGTTATCGACAATCTCTTAAAATAGCCTTAATTTCTAATTCTATTTAGTAAGCTCATCCCAATTTTCTAAAAGTTCATTTAGTTCCATTAAAACACTTGATTTATCCTGCGCCGTGCTGCCACCTTTTAATCTAGCTATATTTACACCAATTCTATATATTTCATCTCTTTCAACACTGAATTGTATTCTGGGAACTATTTTTTTCCAAGCTTTATCTATATGAGTTATATCTTCTTTGACCTTGCTCCAATTTTCAGCTTTAGTATGATTCATAGCCATTTGTACAAATCCTAATACATCTTCAGATGGATTTCGTGGCTTTTTTAAGTATTTTCCACTAAACATAACAACAATAAAAATTGCTATGGCAGCTATAGGAATCAAATAGGGTAAAAATTTTTTCATAAGCTTTACATCCTTTCATATCACTAAGATATTAACTAATACATATGATCTTTGTAAAGATCTATATAAACAGTGTCAGGTGGGGTAAAAGTAGCCACAAAAACTTCAGATGGATCCTTAACGTTGTGAGCTTTTAATTGAGTATATAGCCAATTAATATCTTTATTTATGTTTTTTAAGTTTTCATCAATAATTATTCCGTCGTAAATTATTTCTGAGCTCAATGCTACAGGGGCTGGGGTTAGATTTAAATCATTAGGAGTTACAGACTGAAATTGAGCCTTTTTAAGTACAGATAACTGCCCATCCTTTTCTAATACTGCAAACGCTACCTGAGTTAAATCAAATACTCCTTTATCTCTTAATTGCTCAAGGAGTTCCCCTAATCTGTATCTTGATTTTTTCATGGCTCCTTCTAAAATCTTTCCATCCATTATTACTACTGAAGGCACATCATCTAAATAATCAGAAGCTGTTTTAGATTTCATGGTTATAAATTGTAGTAATAGTGATAGTAGTGTCCAAGCTAATAAGCCAACCCAGTGAGGCCACGCTCTACTGGTCAAATCAGTAGTTAGGGTAGAGGCAGTAGAGCCTATGGTAATTCCTAATATGTAATCAAAAAAAGTAAGCTGACTAATCTGTTGTTTGCCTAGCAAACGGGCAAATATTAATAAGCTAAAGAAAGATATTATGCTTCTAACTAAAACTATTAGTGCTTCATTCATGCAATTCACCTCAATTTAAGTGACAAATTTTAGAATATTATTTTCGTAATTATAGGTCATCAACAATCTCTTAAAACATAACCTAGTTTTAGTATGTTAAAAATAAAGTTTTTAATTCTAAATAGTAAGGAAAATTAGGAAAGTATCTAAAATGCCCTATATATTATTTTAAATTTTGTAAAAATATAATGTTAAATTAATGTAAATATTTACATTGGCTTAAACACGGGTTGTATTTATAATAATTTATGTTGTATAATAAATAAAAAATAACATAAATAGGGGCTGGTAATATGGCAACTTCAATAAAAGATGTGGCTAGAGAAGCAAACGTATCCATTGCTACAGTTTCGAGAGTTTTGAACAATGTAGATGTGGTAAATGAAGAGACGAAAAAAAAGGTGCTAGAAGCAATAGAAAAATTAGATTACAGACCTAATATAGTTGCTAGAAGTTTGAAAACTCAAAAGACAAAAACAATAGGAATAATAATCCCTGACATTTCAAATCCAATTTATCCAGAGATAGTTAGAGGGGCAGAGGATGTTGCTAATATTTATCAATATAATATAATACTATGTAATACAGACTTAGACCCAGATAAGGAATTGGAGTATTTAAGGGTTCTTGGAGAAAAAATGGTTGATGGAGTTATATATATAAGTAACTCTCTTGAAAAAACCATACTTAAGACTATAAAGGATAGTAATATCCATATAGTCTTAATTGAAACAAACGGAAGAGAAACTGATTTCCCAAGTGTTGTAATAGATAATAAGCAGGCAGCAATAGATGTAGTGGAATACTTGGTTAAGAAAGGTAACAAAAGAATAGCATATATAGGAACTGACAAACAGTCTATAAATGCTAGTGCAATAAGATATAGAGGCTATAAAGCTGGACTTGAAAAGAAGGAAATCCCTTATGATGAAGACATTGCTTACTTCTGCAAATACTCTCTAAAAGCAGAGGATGGATATGAAGCAATGGAATCCATTTTGTCAAAAACAAAGGATATCGATTCCGTATTTTGTGTTAATGATGAGGTTGCTATGGGAGCAATAAATGCATTGAGAGATAATGGATTCAAAGTTCCAGAGGATATAGATGTAGTAGGATTTAATGACACTCATGGTGCTGAATTTTTCTATCCAAGACTTACTACAGTAGCACAACCACTATATGATATGGGATCTGTAGCAACAAGAATGCTTATTAAGAAAATTAATAATGAACCTCTTGATAAAAAAGTATTTGTATTACCTTATGAGTTTATTGAAAGAGAT
>JAYFRK010000493.1:0-9635 GCA_034925975.1 Clostridium sp. | reverse complement strand
TTTTTAGATGGTCCAAATATTTTTAAATTGTTTTCTTTAAATATATCTACAATACCTTCAACTAAAGGTGTCTCTGGACCTACAATTGTTAGATCTATATTTTCATTTTTAGCAAACTCTAGAAGCTGATCAATTTTTTCTAAATTTATATTTTCACACTTTTCTTCTTTATCTGTGCCACCATTTCCAGGTACACAGTATATTTTTTCTACTAAGTTGCTTTGAGATACTTTCCATGCAATAGCATGCTCACGCCCACCAGAACCTATAATTAAAATTTTCATATACCCACACTCCTTACTAACATATGTAGAATCGCGTAAAACATAGAATGAACGCGAATAGTCATCGGATAAAGTTAGAGAGTTTATATAGCTTACATAGTAAACTCTAAACTCTCTAATTCATAATTAATGCTTGAAATGTCTAATTCCTGTAAACACCATAGCTATATCATTATCATTGCATGCTTTTATAGAATCTTCATCTCTAACTGAGCCCCCTGGCTGAATTATAGCTTTGATTCCAAACTCTGCAGCAGTTTTTACCACATCATCAAATGGGAAGAAAGCATCTGAAGCTAAAACTACTCCATCCTTTGCTCTCTCTAGAGCTTCTTTAGCAGCCCATATTCTATTAACTTGTCCTCCACCTATTCCTATAGCCATACCATCCTTTGCTACAACAATAGCGTTAGATTTTACATATTTGCAAACCTTCATTGCAAATACTAGATTTTTCATCTCATCTTCACTTGGTTTTTTATTTGTAACTACTTCCATCTTTTCTGCAAATAATGTATCTTCACTTTGAACTAAAATTCCGCCATCAACCTTAGCTATATTAAAATTATCCTCTGGTTTTACATTGCACTTAATTACTCTTAAGTTTTTCTTACTTCTTAGAACTTCTACAGCATCTTCATCATATTCTGGTGCTACTACGATTTCTAAGAATATTTCTACCATTTTTTCTGCTGTTTTCTTATCAACTTTTCTATTTAAGGCAACAATTCCTCCAAATATTGAAACAGGATCACAAGAAAAAGCTTTTACATAAGCATCATAAACATTATCAGCAATTGCTACTCCGCAAGGTGTATTATGCTTAAGTCCACAGCAAGCTATTTCATCAAATTCCCAAACCGTCTTCCAAGCTATATCCATATCCTTTATGTTGTTATATGAAAGTTGTTTTCCGTTTAAAATTTCGAAATTATTTATTGCACCTTTTCCGTTTGTTGCAGTGTAGTAAGCAGCAGTTTGATGAGAATTTTCACCATATCTTAAATCCATTGACTTTTTATATGAAAGAGATAAATACTCTGGATATTCTTCTTCTAAAAGGAAATTGCTTATTGCTGCATCATATGCAGACATAAGATTAAATACTTTTCCTGCAAGTTTTTTTCTTGTGTTAAAATCAACGTCTCCATTGTTTCCAATTTGATTTATTACATCTTCATAATCCACTGTATCAGTAAGAACTATTACATCTTTAAAATTCTTAGCAGCAGCTCTTATCATAGTTGGCCCGCCGATGTCAATAAACTCAACTTTTTCTTCAAATTCAAGATTTTCTTTAACCTTTTCAAAGAAAGGATATAGATTTACAACTACAATATCAATAGGCTGTATACCTTTTTCTTTAATTACTTTCATATGTTCATCATTTTCTCTTATAGCTAGTATTCCGCCGTGGATTAATGGATGTAGAGTTTTAACTCTTCCATCTAATATTTCATCAAAACCTGTAACTTCATTAACTTCAATAACTGGAATGTTATTTTCTTTTAGGTGCTTATATGTACCACCTGTTGATATTACTTCTACACCTTTATTTACTAAAAATTGCGCTAGTTCAACTACGCCTTCTTTGTTAAATACACTTATTAATGCTCTTTTTAGCATTTAGCTTCCCCCTTTAACATTTTATTTTTCTTCCTTCCATAGATAACTTTCCTTCAGAGATTAGCTTTATTGCCTCTGGTAATGCCTTATGTTCTTCAATTAACACTCTTTTTTGTAATGATTCTGGAGTATCATCATTATAAACCTCTACAGCTTTTTGAATTATAATGCTCCCTGTGTCAGTTCCTCTATCTACAAAATGAACAGTACACCCTGATATCTTTACCCCATATTCTAAAGCACTTTCATGAACTTTTATTCCATACATGCCATTACCGCAAAAGGCAGGTATAAGAGATGGGTGAATATTTATAATTCTATTTTTAAATTTATTTAAGATATCCCCCTTTAATATGGATAAATATCCTGCAAGGACAATTAAATCAACCTTTTCATCTATTAATTCTAATATTTTATCTGAGATTGAATCCCCATATTCTTTTCTGTTTAATTCAAAAGTTGTAATGTTACATTTTCTTGCCCTTTCAATTCCGAAAGCCCCGGCTCTGTCACTAATGACCATTTCTATATTACAATTCTTTAAATATCCATTTTCTATGCTATCAATTATAGATTGAAGATTGCTTCCACCCCCAGAGATGAGTACTGCTATTTTAAACATACTCCTTTTCCTCCAGCTTCTACATGTCCTATTTCGTAAGCTCTAGTTCCCATTTTCTCTATATCATTAACTATATTTTTAGCATCTTCCTTGTTAACACAAAGTACAAAACCTATGCCCATATTGAATGTATTATACATATGGCTTTCTTCAACACCTAAAGACATAATATATTTAAATATTTCAGGTACAATAAAGCTATCTTTATTTATAACAGCTTTAAAGTCTCCTTTAAACATTCTTGGAATGTTTTCATAAAATCCGCCCCCAGTTATATGAGCCATTCCCTTAATATTGTACTTTTCCATTAGTTCTAAAACCATTTTTACATATATCTTTGTTGGAGTTAATATAGCGTTTCCTATTTTATCTCCATTGAAATCTTTATCTAGGTCAACTATTAATTTTCTTATAAGAGAGTATCCATTGCTGTGAGGTCCAGAAGATTCTATACCTATAAGTACATCCCCTTCACTTATGGAACTTCCATCGATTATTTTATCCTTTTCTACGATTCCTACACAAAAACCAGCTATATCATATTCTCCTTCACTGTAGAAGCCTGGCATTTCAGCTGTTTCTCCCCCAATTAGTGAGCATCCAGCATCAGCACATCCATCACTAACACCTTTAACAATTTCCGCTGCATTTTCTGCTTCTAATTTACCACAAGCAATATAATCTAGAAAAAATAGTGGTGTAGCACCGTGGCATAATACATCATTTACACACATAGCAACACAATCAATTCCTACTGTGTCGTATTTGTTCATATCAAAAGCTACCTTTAGCTTAGTTCCAACACCATCTGTACCAGATACAAGAACTGGGTTTTTATATTTAGGAAGTTCATACATTCCTGCAAAGCTTCCTAAATTATTAAGTACAGCTGAATTATAGGTTCTCTTCGCATGTTCCTTCATAAGGCTTACTGCTTTATATCCCTCTTCTATATTCACTCCTGCTTCTTTATAATTTGCCATAATAGTACCTACCTTTCTAAATAGTCTTTTGAGTTTTCAATAGGCGCTGGCATAGGATATTCTCCACTGAAACATCCAAGACAGAATCCACTTTTTTCCTTTAAACTATTTAATAATCCATCAATGCTTAAATAACCAATGCTGTCTGCTCCTATAAGCTCTCTTATTTCTTCTACTTTATTTTGAGCTCCAATTAAGTCTTTTCTATATGGCGTATCAATTCCAAAGTAACAAGGATATTTTACTATTGGTGAGCATACTCTGAAGTGAACTTCTTTAGCTCCTGCCCTACGTAAAATTTCAACAAGCCTCTTACTTGTAGTCCCTCTTACTATAGAATCATCTATTAAAACAACTCTCTTGCCTTCAACATTTACTTTTAATACATTAAGTTTTACTGTAACAGCCCTTTCTCTCATCTTTTGAGATGGAGAAATAAAGGTTCTTCCTACATACTTATTTTTTATTAGTCCTATACCATAAGGTATTCCTGAAGCCTTTGCATATCCTACAGCCGCAGGTATCCCTGAATCAGGTACTCCAATAACTATATCTGCTTCTGCTGGAGCCTCTTTATAAAGTTCTCCTCCAGCTTCAACCCTTGCAGTGTATACGCTTATTCCATCAATAGTACTGTCAGGTCTTGCAAAATATATATATTCAAAAGAACATGTCATACATTTTGTCTTCTCTGCAAATTGTATTGATTTTATTCCGCTATCATCAATAATTACTATTTCACCTGGTTCCACATCTCTTATGAACTCTGCTCCAACTGAATCCAGTGCACAGCTTTCAGAACACATTATATAGTCTTCTCCAATTTTTCCAATACACATAGGTCTTATACCATTAGGATCTCTTACTCCTATAAGCTTGTTCTCAGTAAGCATTACTATTGCATATGATCCTTTTACAGCTTGAATAGCATCTACTACAGCCGCTTCTATACCCTTTTTAGCTTTTCTTGCTATTAAGTTTAATATTACCTCGGAATCAATTGATGTATGAAATAGAACTCCAGCATCTTCTAGAAGTTCTCTTATAACATCAGCATTAACTAAATTTCCGTTATGAGCTATAGCAATAGAACCAAGCTTAAATTGGCTTACAATAGGTTGAGCATTTTCAGCTTTACTAGAACCAGTTGTAGAATATCTAACATGTCCTATAGCTGCTTTTCCTACCATGCTTGTAAGCACTGATTCTTCGAATACATCTGAAACTAACCCCATATCCTTATGACAAATTAATTTTTTCCCATCTGCCACAGCTATACCAGCACTTTCTTGGCCTCTATGCTGAAGTGCATATAATCCGTAATAAGTTAAAGTGGTTACGTCTAATTTTGACTTTGAATAAACACCAAAAACACCGCACTCTTCTTTAAACTTGTCATTTTCAATGTTAACCATAATATCCTCCACTTTTAGTTACTATTTAACATTAGATATTCTATTTAATATTTCTATATATGCCTCTTCTACATTTCCTAAATCTCTTCTAAATCTATCTTTATCTAGCTTTTCATTTGTTGTTGCATCCCAAAATCTACATGTATCTGGAGATATCTCATCAGCTAGAATTATTTCATTATTATATCTTCCAAACTCTAATTTAAAGTCAATCAATTTAATATTTTGTTTTATAAAGAATTCTTTAAGTATTTCATTTACTTTTGCTGTAATATTATAAATTTCTTTAAGTTCATCAAAAGTAGCAAGTCCTAATGCAACTGCATGATAATCATTTATTAACGGGTCTCCAAGTTCATCATTTTTATAGCATATTTCAAATATAGTTGTCTTTAATTCTGTTCCTTCTTCAACTCCAAGTCTCTTTGCCATGCTGCCTGCAGCCACATTTCTTACTATTACTTCAACAGGAACTATTTCAACTTTTCTACAAAGTTGTTCTCTATCATTTAGCTTTTTAATAAAGTGTGTCTTTATGCCATTTTCATGTAACATTTCAAATATTGCAGATGTTATGCTATTGTTTAATATTCCTTTATGATCTATTTGGGACTTTTTTATGCCGTTAAAAGCTGTAGCATCATCCTTGTAATAAATTATAACATTTTCATTATCCTCTGCCTTGAATACTTTCTTTGCTTTTCCTTCATATAACATTTCTCTTTCCATATTAAAACTCCACTCCTTCTGAATTTTCTTTTATGAACTGTTCTTTCATTGTTTTTCTATATTCTATTAATTCTTCTTTTAGTTTGGGATATTTTAAAGATAAAATTTGAATTGCTAACATTCCAGCATTGAAACTATTATTTATTCCTACTACAGCTACTGGGATTGGTTTTGGCATTTGTACCATTGAAAGAAGTGAATCAAATCCATTTACTGCAGCATCTATAGGAACTCCTATAACCGGTAAAATTGTTTGAGATGCAATTACTCCTGGAAGATGAGCTGCAAGCCCAGCTCCGGCTATTATACATTCGTATCCTTCATTTTCTACTATCTCAAGCGTTTTTGATAATTCTTCTGGAACTCTATGAGCAGAAAGTATATAGGCTTTATACTCTATATTAAATTCCTTTAATATGCCTGCAGCACCTTTCATTTTATTCACATCTGACTTACTACCAAAAATAATAGCTACTTTCAAAGTAATTCCCTCCTTGAATTTAATAAATGAATTAACGAATCTTAATTAGTAAATTTAAATATGTATTTGCAATATATCAGAATATTAATATTTAATATGTTTTTATTGTTCGCCATTCTCTATGCCTCAATAATAGCACTTGAGTATTTAAAAGTCAATATATTATATATATTTTTATGCTATATTATTCGTATTTAACGAAACTTTACGTAAATAAAATACACTATAGTTCGTTATGTCACGAACTATAGTGTATTTTGCTCTTTTATATAGTTAAGCAGTTTTATCTATCTTTTTACTTTCTGATAATTCCTTAAAAAATATTCTTGTTTCATTTACAATGATTCCGCTTAGTCCAACTAATGCTATCAGATTAGGTATAGCCATTAAACCATTTACTATATCGGCAATTACCCAAATTAAATCTAGTTTTAAGAATACTCCTGATGCAACTAAAACTATATAAATAATTCTAAATGGTAATATTCCTTTAACTCCAAATAGATAAACTATACATCTTTCTCCATAATAATTCCAACCAAGTATTGTGGTAAATGCAAAGAAAATAAGACCAATTGTTACTATCATCTCTCCAACTACTGGAACTGATAATCCTGATCTAAAAGCTGCATTTGTCATAGCAGCACCTTGTAAATTAGAATTCCATGTGCCAGTTAATATCAATACTAATCCTGTCATTGTACAAATTACAATAGTATCAAAGAATGTACCTGTCATAGATATAAGTCCTTGACGAACACAAGATTTAGTCTTAGCTGCTGCCGCTGCTATAGGTGCACTACCAAGCCCTGATTCATTTGAGAAAACACCTCTTGCTACACCACTTTGAATAGCTTTCATTACTGTTGCACCAAGAAATCCGCCAGCTGCTGCAGTAGGAGTAAATGCTCCTTTCATTATCAACTTAATTGTTTCTGGCAATGCTCCTGCATTAGCAACTAAAATTGCAATAGATCCTAATATATAAAATATAGCCATAAAAGGCACTACTTTTTCTGAAACAGCTGCAATGCTCTTTATTCCTCCAAGTGTTACTAATGCTACTAAAATTGTAATTACTAAGGCTGTTAATATAACAGGAACGTCAAAGGTTATTTTTACCGCCTCTGTTATAGCATTAACTTGTGGAAATGTTCCTATTCCGAAGAAAGCTACTCCTACACCAAAAACGGCAAACATTTTTGCAAGCCATTTTTTGCCTAGCCCTCTTTCAATGTAGTACATAGGTCCTCCAGCCATTTGTCCATTGTCATCTACAACCCTAAATTTTATTGCCAATAGGCCTTCTGCATATTTTGTAGCCATACCGAAAAATGCTGCCATCCACATCCAGAATAATGCTCCTGGTCCTCCTGCTTTAATGGCTGTAGCAACTCCTACAATATTACCAGTACCTATTGTGGCAGAAAGTGCTGTACAGAGTGCTGCGAAACTTGATACATCGCCTTCCTCTTGCAATTCATCATCTTTTGCAAAAACATATTTTAGTGCTAAAGGTAATTTGAAAACTTGTAATAGACCTAGTCTTATGGTTAGAAAAATACCAGTACCGACTAGTAAAATTAGTAGTGGTGGTCCCCAAACAATTCCATCCACTTTGTTGAAAACTTCTAAAACTTTTGACATGTTATCATCCTCCTATGATTTGTTTTAATAAGGGAGGAGAATATGAATTATTCCAAAATAATTCTATCCTCTGTCCTTTTACCTGAGAGTTTCAATAGCCTTTTGGGAAAAGCTATTTTTCTCCTTCGGTGCCCATTAAAATGGGTCTCTCCAGAGGCTCGTCCAGTAACGGTCATCTGCTAAAATATAGCTACCTGAAAGATTGACCTCTTCGGTGGATGGAAAACCATCTCTCTCCCGCTACCTTCATCCGAACGCTTCTTTTGTTTATTCTATTTTGTTTTATATTATAATAAAAATTATGCGTTAATACAATACTATTTTTCGTAAAAAAAGAAATAGTCCTTATAACTATTTCTTTTTAATATAATAATATTATTTTTTATATCTCTTTTTACCGCCATAGGTAACAATTAATAATACCAATATTACTGTAATAAATATATTACCGTATTTTTCATATCCACCAATAAAACCTAGTATAGAAAAGATTAATATTAAAATACCTATCAAAATACTTGTGTATTTTTCCCACTTTATTAAACCTTCTAAATTTTTAATTTTTTCATTTTCGTACTTTGCTCTAGTAAACCTTTCCATAAAAATACCAAAAACTATTTCTATAACGCCTAAAATAAGTAATAGAATATTCATTCCTGAGCCCATTATATTATCTCCTTTACAAAATTATAGTCAGTTCAAATTAATTATACAAAATTTTTCTGCAATTTTAAATTGATTTTTTTATCTTAATTCCAAACTTGTCCATCTTCTTATATAAAAGACTCCTATGAATACCAAGCTCATTAGCTGCTAATTGACAATTCCAATTACATTTTTTTAAAACTTCTTTTATTATAGAACACTCATAACTATCTACCATATTCTTTAGCATCTTTTCATCAGAACCAGAAAAACTGTTCACCTTATGACTAGATACTATTTTAGCTGGCAGATCTGTTAACTGTATTATAAACTCATCGCAGGATGCGTATGCACTCTTAATCACATTATCTAATTCTCTTATGTTCCCTGGCCATGAATAGTCTTGGAAGCATTTTTTAACCTCATTACTTAGCGTAACAGAAGTTCTATACTCAATGTTAATTTTATTCAAGAAATAGTTTGCAAATATCAGTATATCTTCTTTTCGTTCTCTTAGCGGAATCATCTCAATATTAATAACATTAAGTCTGTAATACAAATCTTCTCTAAACTTGCCATCCTTCACCATTTCAGTTAAGTTTCTTCTTGTAGCTGCTATAACTCTAATATCTACAGAAGTTGGGGTAGTTCCTCCTATCTTCTCAACTTCTTTCTCCTGTAATACTCTTAAAAGCTTAACCTGCATATCCAGCGGCATATCACCAATTTCGTCTAAGAATATAGTTCCCCCATCTGCTTGGATGAACTTTCCTTTTTTCCCGCCTTTTTTTGCACCTGTAAAGGAACCTTCTTCATATCCAAATAGCTCGGATTCTAAAAGTTCAGAAGGAATTGCACCACAGTTAATGCTAACCATAGGTTTATTTTTTCTATCACTGCCATTATGAATTGCTCTAGCAAATACTTCTTTTCCTGTTCCTGTCTCTCCAGTTAATAAAACTGGAAATAAGTTTTTAGTAGCTCTCATTCCCGTTTTCTTAATATCTAAGAAATTTTTACTGCTTCCAATCATTCCATCAAATGAATACTGATTTGCAGTAATTTTATTATATTCTTCTTTATAAAATTCAAGCTCTGAATATTCTTTCATTAATTTTTGTGCAGAATCCAGGGTTTGCAATCTAAATTTTACCTGAGCTACACCAGCAATTACTTCATGTTTTTCATCAAAAACGCAGGATC
>JAYFRK010000331.1:0-1945 GCA_034925975.1 Clostridium sp. | reverse complement strand
GAGTAACTCCAAATCTCTGTTCTTCATCTATAACTAAAAGACCTAAATCTTTAAACTGAACATCTTTTTGCAATATTCTATGGGTTCCAATTAGAATATCTATATTACCAGCTTTAACCTCTTTTAAAGTTGATTTTACTTGAGCCGATGTTCTAAATCTGCTAATCATATCTATCCTTACGGGAAAATCTGAGAATCTTTGCACTAAATTATTATAATGCTGTTCTGCAAGAATTGTTGTAGGCACTAAAAAAGCTACCTGTTTTCCATCCATTACAGACTTAAATGCTGCTCTTATTGCCACTTCAGTTTTTCCATAGCCTACATCCCCACAAAGCAATCTATCCATTGCCTTTCCTGATTCCATATCTTCTTTTATTTCCTCAATAGCTACAACTTGATCAGGAGTCTCTTCATAAGGAAACTCATCTTCAAATTGCTTTTGCCAGACGGTATCCTTTGAAAATTTATGTCCTTTAAGAGTAGATCTTATAGCATATAATTTTACTAGATCTTCTGCTATTTCATTTATTGCCCTTTTAACTTTATTCTTTGTTTTAATCCATTCGTTTCCGCCAAGCTTATTAACTTTTGGAGATTTTCCTTCTGTTCCTATATACTTTTGAACTAAATCCAGCTGTTCCACCGGAACATATAACTTGTCTCCAGAATTATAACTAAGTTCTAAATAATCCTTTTTATGTCCTTGTACTTCTAATTGTTTAATACCTTTATATACACCAATACCATGATTCGTATGAACTACATAATCTCCAGGCTTTAACTCAGTAAAGCTTTTTATCTTTCCTACGCCTTTTTTATTTATCTTTGTGTTTTTTCTTTTAGATTTTCCAAAAACTTCTTTATCTGATATAACACTTAGCTTTAGCTCAGGGTAGTCAAAACCTTTTAATTGGTTACCAAAGGTTATTACCACTTCACCATATTGAATGCTGTCTACTACATCCTTATAGACACTTTCAATATCTCTATCTCTAAGGGTTTCTACTAATCTCTCTCCTCTTGGTCTAGTTCCGCTAAGTATTATAGTCTTATATCCTTTAGATTTTTTATCTTTAATTTCTTCTATAAGTAAATCCATCTTACCATTGTATCCACTAAGGCTTAACTGACGGAATTCATCCTTATAGTCAGATGTAAAATGCTTATCTCCTTTGTTTATCATATCTAAAATTATAAGGTCAGATGATTTTAATCTCTCATTTATTTCTTCTTTATCAACCAATAATTCTGATTGTCTTAGCAGTACATTACCTCTTTGAAGCAATTCAGTATAGTTATCTGTGAACTCAAAGTATATACTATTTAACTTGCCCATACATCTCTGTGAATCGTTTAATATCAATAACCCATTTCTCATATAGTCTAAAAAACTAGAGGTTTCTTCATAAAAATAAGGTAAGAAGCTATCTATACTTTCGAAACTCCAGTTTTCTCTTAAAGCCTCCAGATTAGCTAACGTAGTGCTCTGTATCCTCTCTTTTGCTTCTTTATTTTTATTTAAATTTACTAAAACCTTTTCTAAATCACTTTTTATACTTTCATAGCCTTTTTCAATATTATTTTCTGTTAACACCATCTCTTTAGCAGGAAATATTTCTACTTCATTGAACTTGTCTATGCTTCTCTGAGATTCAGTGTTAAAACTTCTTATAGAATCAATCTCATCTCCAAAAAACTCTATTCTAAAAGGAATGGATGATACCGGAGAATATATATCTAATATAGCTCCCCTTATGGAAAAGTCGCCTTTTCCTTCAACTATACTTACTCTCTCATATCCACTTTGAATTAACTTTCTACCCAATTCTTCAAGATTAACTGTATCCCCTATAGATAATATAAAAGTATATTCCTTATAAAGTTTAGGAGATATGTATGCAGCAGCAAGAGATTCTATGGAAGTTACAATAATTTTTTTACC
>JAYFRK010000091.1:0-3498 GCA_034925975.1 Clostridium sp. | reverse complement strand
CCAACATCTGCATTAGATCCTATATCCACATTAAAGATTGAAGAACTTATGGATGAGCTAAAAAGGGATTATACTGTCGTAATTGTTACTCATAATATGCAACAGGCAGGAAGAATATCTGACAATACAGCATTCTTCTATAATGGGATAATAGTAGAAGCCGGGAAAACCGAGGATATTTTCTATAAGCCTAAAGATAAAAGGACTGAAGATTATATTACTGGAAGATTTGGTTGATAATATTAATAAAAGTTAAAAGCTTAAAAATATGATGAGGTGAAGTTATGGCTGCAAGAAAAGTATTTGAGATGGAACTTAATGAATTACACAATGATCTGCTAAGAATGGGAAGCGTAGTTGAAAAACAAATCCACTTATGTATTAAGTCATTAGCAGAGCAAAATGTAGAATTAGCAGAAGAAGTAATTAAAAACGATGATATAGTAGATGACTTAATGAGAGAAATAGAAACTAAAAGTATAAAGTTAATTGCTATGCAGCAACCAATAGCTACTGATTTAAGATTTATATTTACATGTATTAACATAGTGACAGATCTTGAGAGAATGGCTGATCATGCTGTGGATATTGCTAAAGTTACAAGGCGATTAAAAGATCAAGTATATATAAAACAATTAGTAGATATTCCTAAAATGGGGGATATAGTTAGCGGCATGATAAGAGATGCTCTAGATGCTTATGTGGAAAGAGACTTAGATAAAGCATATGAAATATCAAAACGAGATGATATAATTGATAAGTTATACAAAGAAGTCTTTAGTGAAATGCTATCTATAATGACTAGGGATAGTAGTAAGATTGAACAAGCAACACAATTTTTGTTTGTGTGCAAGTTTTTAGAGAGAATAGCTGATCATGTAACAAATATATGTGAATGGACTATATATATAGTTACAGGTGATCAGATAGATTTAAATGAATAATTAGAAATATATGCAGAAAATTTAATTTCCAAAGCAGCCAAATGTGGCTGCTTTTATTTACTGTTAATTAGTTATGGTAAGCAATTAGCTTGTCAAATCTTGACGTAACAATCCTGTTAATGATAAGATAATCTAATGAACTAGCATATGGGAAATATTTATGGAGGTAGAAATGCTTAATGAAATTTCAAAAGTATTACTAGGGAGCATTGCAGAAGAAGTAGGAATTGAGATTGGAGATAAACTAATTAGCATCAATGGTTCCCAGGTAAAAGATATTATAGATTATAAATTTTTGATAGTAGATGAGTATGTAGTTTTAGAAGTTGAAAAGTTAGAAAATGAGATATGGGAAATAGAAATAGAAAAAGAATATGGTGAGGATATTGGAATTGAATTTAGAGACCCTATGATGGATAGACCTATGAGTTGCCATAATAAGTGTATATTTTGTTTTATTGACCAACTCCCAAATGGGATGAGGACTACTTTATATTTTAAAGATGATGATTCTAGGTTATCATTTTTACAGGGAAATTTCATTACCATGACTAATATGAGTGATGATGACATAGACAGAATAATAAAGTATAGAATTAGCCCTATTAACGTATCAGTTCATACTACTAATCCTGAACTTAGATGTAAAATGATGAATAATAGATTTGCAGGAAGCATTTATAATAGATTAAAAAAGCTAGCTGATGCAGAAATTAACATAAATTGTCAGATTGTAGTTTGCCCTGGATACAATGATGGAGAAGAGTTTACAAAAACTGCAGAAGATTTGTATAGACTATATCCATATGTTAATAATGTTGCTGCTGTTCCGTTAGGTATTACTAAATTTAGAGATAAAAATAGTCTTGCAAAACTAAAGCTTTTTGATAAAGAAAGTGCTTCTTCTGAAATAGATAGAATTCATAGTTTACAAGAAAGATATATGAAAGAGATAGGACAGCCTTTTATAAGATTATCTGATGAATTTTACCTATTAGCTGGGAAAAATATTCCTGAAAGCGGTTTTTATAATGAATTTGAGCAACTAGAGGATGGAGTAGGAGTTGTAAGGTTATTTAGAGAAAATATAAAAGATAATCTTCACAATTTAAAAATGAATGTAAAAGGTAGATTTACAATTGTTACAGGTGCATTAGCTTATGATGAAATATTAAATGCGGCTAAGATTATAATGAATAAAAATAATAACATAACAATTGATGTAAAAAAGATAATAAATAATTTCTTTGGAGACACTATTACAGTAGCAGGGCTTTTAACAGGGACAGATATATTGGATCAATTATCTAGGGATAATATCCAAGAGTATATTATAATGTCAGATAATATGTTCAAAAAAGGATATGAATTAGGGGAACATAGTGAGTTAATTATGCTTGATGATGTCACAGTAGGTGATCTTGAAGAGAAATTAAATAGAAAAATTTTAATTTGTGATTATAGTGGAGAAGATTTAATTGACACTATAAATAAATATAGCAGGGAGGAATAATAAATGGCTAAACCGTTGGTTGCAATAGTTGGAAGACCTAATGTGGGTAAGTCCACTTTATTTAATAAGCTAGCTGGTAAAAGAATAGCGATTGTAGATGACAAACCAGGTGTTACTAGAGATAGAATATATGCGGAGGCTGAGTGGTTAGATAATAAATTTACTATAATTGATACGGGTGGTATAGAGCCAGAAAGTGAAGATATTATTGTATCTCAGATGAGAAGGCAAGCTCAAATTGCCATTGATATGGCAGACGTTGTAGTTTTTGTGGTTGATGGTAAGCAGGGATTAAATGATGCAGATAATGAAGTAGCTCAGATGCTAAGAAAAGCACAAAAGTCTGTGGTATTAGTAGTGAATAAAATAGACAACAGAAATTATGATGATAATATTTATGAATTTTATAATTTAGGAATTGGTGAACCTATATCTATATCAGCATCACAAGGTCTAGGTCTTGGAGATATGTTAGATGAAATTGTTTCAAAGTTTCCAAAAGAGGAATATGATGGGGAAGAAGAGGAATATATTAAAATAGCTATTGTTGGAAGACCAAATGTAGGGAAGTCTTCACTTATAAATAAAATTTTAGGGGAAGAAAAACATATAGTAAGCAATATACCAGGAACCACAAGAGATGCTGTAGACAGTTATCTAGAAAATGAACTTGGAAAATTTGCTTTAATAGATACAGCTGGATTAAGGAAAAAAAGCAAAATTAAAGAACAAATTGAGAGATATAGTGCAATAAGAACATTAGCAGCTATTGAAAATGCTGATGTATGTATTTTAATGGTAGATGCAGAGCAAGGAGTAGCGGAGCAAGATGAAAAAATTATAGGATACGCACATGAAATTAATAAAGCTATAATGGTTATAGTAAATAAGTGGGACTTAATCGAAAAAGACGATAAAACTATGAACGTATACAAAAACAATTTAAGTCAAAACTTAACATTTTTATCATATGCTCCATTTTTATTTATATCAGCAAAAACAGGCCAAAGAGTACATAAAGTATTGGGTATGGCAAAAGAA
>JAYFRK010000551.1:0-2378 GCA_034925975.1 Clostridium sp. | reverse complement strand
TGCATACCCTTGATGTTGAGCCATTATAGAGCCTCCTAATGCAACTATACCATTTGAAATACTTAATCCAATAACCTTTATTACATCTTTGTTTATTCCCAAGGATGTAACTAGTTGTTCATTATCCCCAACAGCATTTAAAGCAAATCCTAATTTTGTCTTTAAAAATACATCTAATAACAACTTAACCCCAATAGCAAATATACCTACTAATATAACTGGCGATATAAATTTGGTAATAGTAAAAATAGTGCTAAATCCAAAGAAAGGAATATTTGACTTTCCCATTATTCTTAGATTTATTGAATATAATCCTATCATTACAAGTATGCCTGAAAGTAAATTAGTTATTTTGAACTTAACATGTAAAAATCCTGTTACTGCCCCACCTATCATTCCAACAACTATAGACAGCATGCACGCTAAAAAAGGATTTATTCCCTTTGACAAACAAAGTGCTGTAGTTGCTGCCCCCAGTGGAAACGTACCATCTACGGACAAATCTGGAAAATCTAATATTTTATAAGTTATATATACCCCAAGAGAGACTATTGCAAATATAAAACCTTGCTCTAATACACTTATTAAAAAATTGGTCATTTTTCAACGCCCCCTGTTACCTTTTCAGCACTTGAATTCATATCATCTGGAACTTTAATATTAAGCTTTTTAACAGCGTCTTCATTGATAACTATCTTAGTTTCTTTAAGAAAAGTTACTGGTATTTCCTCTGGTTTTTTGCCTTGTATTATTTCTACAGCCTTAAGACCTGTTTCATATCCAAGTTTAAAATAATCGATTCCAGCTGTTGCAACTGCTCCTGCTTTTACTTGTCCTGCTTCAGAGCCTATAACAGCTACTTTTTTGCTATAGCAAGTTTTAGTAATAGTTGGTGCTGCTGCTGCAATCATATTGTCTGTAGGTATATAAAGTACATCTATTTTATCCAAAATAGAACTTAATGCCTGAGGTATTTCATTACTACTTGTTACTCCCGATGTTATAATTTGATACCCGAAGTTTGGAGCTGCCTTTTTAGCATCTTCTACTTGAAGAGCTGAATTAGTTTCACTTGTATTGTAAAGTATTCCTATATTTTTAGCTTGTGGTAATAATTTTTTTATAAGTTCAAATTGCCCCTCTATAGGAAGTGCATCTGATGTACCAGTTACATTTGTACCTGGCTTATCTAAAGATTTTACAAGTCCAGCTTTTACTGGATCTGTTACTGCTGTTATTAAAATTGGAATATTTGCATTTGATTTTTGAGTTGCATTATAAGCTGCTTGTGCCGATGGAGTTGCTATTGCTAGAATCAAATCCACCTTATCATTTACAAACTTATCTGCAATAGTTTGAGTTGTTGGCATATCCCCCTGTGCATTTTGAAAATCTATTTTTATATTGCTGCCATCTTTATAGTTTTTGTCTTCAAGAGCTTTAATGAATCCCTTTCTAGCTGAATCTAATGCAGCATGTTCTACGATTTGAGTAACACCTAATTTTACTACCTTCTCCTTTGACTCTGCTCCTTTTGAAGAAGATGTAGCTTTTGAATTAGAACATCCTCCCAAAACTCCTACTAATAATAAAGCACTCATTAAAATTGAAATCTTCTTTGCTACCATACTACCTTCCCCCTTAAAAATAAAAAACTCCCCATAAGGAGAGTGATTTTTTGTATATCTAATAAAGGCAATTCATAATAAAAAATATTATAGAACGCCTATTATATCATATATATTCTACCAATCTACCTTACTACTATTTTAATTACAACTTTCTAGTTGTATAATTATTAATAACTAATCTACATGTGGCTTAGCCAAAAGCCTACTCCCATACTACAAAAATAATCTACCGTTACATATTTACCTATCTACTAATTCTACAAAAGTATTTTATTTAAAATTTCTTATATTTTACATTATAATAAAACCTTTGTCAACTATATATTATCACTTGGTATAGACCTATGTCCAAGTCCTATGGCAACTTCATTTAGATGAAGCAATCCTATACTCATAAATATACATACTATAACATGCTCTCCCCCTCGGGCTATTCCAATTTTACCACCTACATTAAGACCATTAGCTTTTGCTGCAACTTGCATTATAGCTTCTCTTGCTGCTCCCATTATAGCCCCATCATGCACTTGGCAATCTTTAATAATTCCCATACGCTTAGAAGCAACTAATGCTCTTTCCATAATTTTAGGTATGGAATTATTTATATTTCCGCCTATATCTACCGCAGCAGTTAATATGTCTTTACATCTAAATTCCTCTTCTAATCTTTTCTCTTCACTTCTATCAGAGGTAGCCATTTTTATCGCAGCCTTTGCAACATCCGTACTGTTAAGATTCATTTATTAT
>JAYFRK010000611.1:0-2696 GCA_034925975.1 Clostridium sp. | reverse complement strand
ATTTGGCGAAGAAAGATTTAAAGACAATCCTTTTGCCAGAGGGAGAGGAAGACAGAAACCTTATCGCTGCTGGTAAAATAAATGACAATTCATTAGCTAAGGTTATATTAATTGGTAATGAAGAAAAGATTAGAAAGAGAGCAAAAGAGTTAAATTCAAATATTGAAGGGGTACAAGTAATTGACCCTGAGACATATGAGAAAACTGCAGAATATGCAAAAGAGCTTTATGAAATAAGAAAAAATAAAGGAATGACAGAAGAAAAAGCTCTTCAAATAATTAAAGATCCGCTATATTTTGCAACAGTTATGGTTAAAATAGGTGATGCCGATGGAATGGTATCAGGTGCAATACATACAACTGGTGATTTATTAAGACCAGGTCTTCAAATAGTTAAAACAGCTCCAGGTATTTCAATAGTTTCTGGAACTTTTGTTATGCAAGTTCCTAATTGTGAATATGGTGAAGATGGTCTGCTTTTATTCGCAGATTGTGCAGTTAACCCAAATCCAACTGCTGAAGAATTAGCTTCTATAGCTGTTGCAACTGCAGAAACTGCTAAAAAGTTATGCGGAATAGAGCCAAGAGTTGCTATGCTTTCATTCTCAACTATGGGAAGTGCTAGCCATGATCTTGTTGATAAAGTAAGAAAAGCAACTGAACTTGCTAAAGCACAAAGACCTGATTTAGCTATAGACGGTGAATTACAATTAGATGCAGCTTTAGTTAAAGAAGTTGCCCAATTAAAAGCACCTAATAGCCCAGTTGCAGGAAAGGCAAATGTTTTAGTATTCCCAGATTTACAAGCTGGAAATATTGGATATAAATTAGTACAAAGATTTGCTAAAGCAGAGGCAATAGGTCCAGTATGTCAAGGATTTGGAAAACCTATTAATGACTTATCTAGAGGATGCAGTGCTGATGATATAGTAAACGTTGTTGCTATAACTGCTGTTCAAGCTCAATAGGCAAATATTTAATAAAGTCTGTAAAATGTCTAATAATAATTTTGAAATTTAATTTTATGATTATATAATTTAGGAGGAGAACACATGAAAATATTAGTAATTAACTGTGGAAGTTCATCTTTAAAATATCAACTTATTGATATGACTACTGAAACACCTTTAGCTCAAGGTTTAGTTGAAAGAATAGGATTAGAAGGTTCTATTTTAACTCAAAAGGTAAATGGAGAAAAATATATAATACAAGAACCAATGAAAGACCATAAAAAAGCTATAGAATTAGTTTTAGGTGCATTAGTTGATAAAGAACATGGTGTAATTAGTGATATGTCAGAAATTGCTGCTGTAGGACATAGAGTTGTGCATGGTGGAGAAAAATATGCTGGATCTGTACTTATAGATGATGGGGTTATGAAAGCTTTAGATGAATTTATAAAATTAGCTCCATTACATAACCCTCCAAACATAATAGGAATTAATGCATGTAAAGAATTAATGCCAACAACTCCTATGGTAGGAGTATTTGATACAGCTTTCCATCAAACACTACCTAAACACGCTTATATGTACTCATTACCTTATGAGCTATACAAAGAACACGGAGTTAGAAAATATGGATTCCATGGAACATCTCATAAGTATGTATCTTCAGTTGCGGCTGAAATGTTAGGAAAAAATATTGAAGACTTAAAGATAATAACTTGCCATTTAGGAAATGGAGCTAGCTTATCTGCTGTTAAAAATGGAAAATGCGTTGATACAACTATGGGATTTACTCCTCTTGCTGGATTAGCTATGGGAACTAGATGCGGAAACGTAGACCCAGCTATAGTAACATTTTTAATGAAGGAGTTAAACCTTTCAATAGAAGAAGTAGATAATTTAATGAATAAAAAATCAGGAGTATTTGGAATTTCAGGTGTAAGCAGTGACTTTAGAGATATTGAAGCAGCTGCAGCTGAAGGAAATGAAAGAGCTCAGCTAGCATTAGATATGTTTAAATACAGAGTTATTCAATATGTTGGAGCTTATACTGCCGTAATGGGTGGTGTTGACGCTATTGTATTTACAGCTGGACTTGGAGAAAATGGTATAGAAATTAGAGAACAAATAGGTAATGCATTATCGTTTGCAGGCACTAAAGTAGATAGTGAAAAGAATAATGTAAGAGGTGAAGCTAGAATTATCAGCACTGATGATTCAAAGGTTAAATTAATGGTTATTCCTACAAATGAAGAATTAATGATAGCTAGAGATACAAAAGAAATAGTTGAAAAATAAAGAATAATATAGTAAAGATATAATAAAATACTTGACTTTTTATTAGTGTGTTTATATAATAGGTTGTGGCTAATAAATTGAGCATATGCTGCGAAATTTATTAGCCCATTTATAATAATAGAGGTGTAGTTATGCTAATTGATATTTCTGATTTGCTCGGCAAGAGACTAAAACAAAAAGAAGTCAGTGTATCTTTTGAAGGTAAAAGCATCAATTTTGAAGGTGAAGAAATTATTTTTGTAGAGCCTATAAAAGTTGAGGGAGTATTTAGTACTTCAGGCGACATAATTAATTTCGATGGAACAATGAGGACAACATTAAATCTAATTTGTTCTAGATGTCTTGAAAATTTTAATTACCCTTTAGAAGTCGAAGTACATGAAAAGTTTTCAAAAGAATTTAATGATGAAGACAATGATATTATCATTATACATAGTGATAAGGTAAATT
>JAYFRK010000552.1:0-2706 GCA_034925975.1 Clostridium sp. | reverse complement strand
TTAGGATTAGGATTGTAAAACCTAATGTCCATAAATCCTAAATAATCCTTAGCAAAAAAATCCTGCCAGGTTCCTATTCTTGTATCTCTTTTAATCTTAACAGTAACATCTTTTGCTTCACCATTAAATAAGTTTTTTCTCTGAAAATATATATTGTGAACACCAAATCCTAAATTTTCTGAACCTGCACCAGTAATTGCATAACCTGGCAAGTTCAATTCTGTAAAAACTCTTAAATCATAAAATAAATCTTCATTGTATTTACCTACTGTCTTTTGAGATGGATTATAGTAGAAACTACTTACAATAGGAGAAACTACATAATAGGTACCAAATAATATTAAAAATACAATAGCAACAGAGACTAAAATTACTTTGCGTAATTTTTTATTTACACTTCTTTTAACAAAGATTGTTTCATTATTAATACTTTCCTGTAGAGTTTCTCTTTCAAAACCTATGTCATAACTTTCAGATAAATATTCCTCTATTGCTTCGTGTTTATAGAGTTCTTCTTTTATTAGTTTTATTTCCTCCTTAGAAGCTGTCCCATTTTTATATTTATCTAATAGATCTTTAAAGTTCATTTCAACCCCTCCTCTAAAACCTCTTTCAATTTTTTTCTTGCTCTAAATAGTAAAGTTCTAGCTGCACCTTGAGAAATTCCAATTATAGCTGCTATTTCTTTTAGACTAAAATTACAATAGTAGTACAAAGTAATTATTTCTTTATATGACGGTTGTAATTTTAAAATCTCATAATAAACACTTCTCCGCTGCTCATTAAGTATGATTTTATCTAGTGTGCTGTCCTCTACAAATAGTTTGTCTAGGTCTATTTCAATATCTTGTAAGTATTTATTTTTTCTTAAATAATCTAAGTATAGATTTTTACACACTCTAAATAGCCAATATTTTATATGCCCAGGACTATCTACAATAGATAGCAAAGCTTTGAAGAATGTTTCACTTACTAAGTCCTGAGACAAATGATGATTTTTACATAGTGAAAGGGCATAAATATAAAGTTCTGCGCTATATTTTTTATATATAATTTCAAACTCATCATTTTTCACAATGTTCTCGCCCCTTTCACTTAATAAACGAACCCCTGTTATTTATGTTACACTATATTCCAATTTTATTTAATAATTAAATAAAACAAAAACGAATAGCTGACCTTGCCAGCTATTCGTCTAATTTATATGTTTTAAGAGCAGCGGTGTAGACACGGCTGCTCCTAAATAACTTTCTTAATCTGCTTTACTTCATTTAAATAATTTATCATAGATTTTTATGATTATTTATCCATTCTAATATATTTTCCCTCAATAGTTTTGTATAAATCTTCTCCTGTAAATTTTGCTTTTGAGTTTTCAATTGCTGATTCCAAAAGATCTTTATCTCTTATTCCTATCGAACCACCAGTAGTTAATATCAATTTTTCATGTAATTTTAAAATATAATCTGTTGATATATATTTCATTTAGCTAGCTCCTTAAATGCTTCTAAGTTTTCAGATAATATTCTATCTGAAGTTACATCTAATTTTTCTTCCTCTGATATTGCTTATTAAATTAAATGGACAAAATCTAAAAGAATATATTTAGGAAGATTAAAAATAAAAAAATACCTAAGTATAGATGCTTTTTCATTTAATAATTAATTATAAAAAATTAGTATTGTTATGTATATAATTGTAGTATATTTTACATTTATTTATAAATATTTACAATTTTCTATTTACATATAATGACTATATTGCTATAATATATAATATAATAAGCTTATTATATATAATTTTCTATTCTAGGTTCACAAATCTATATAAAAAAGAAAGGAAGGATAATTATGAAAAAAAGATTAATGACATTCATTTTTATGTTGACATTAATGCTTGGCCTGACTTTCACGAGATTTGCTAATATTACCATTGCAGCAGCTTATGAATATGCTTGTTTTCCAGTTAGTTCAATGAACATTACACAAATAGCATATGAAAGTTACTCACATGGAAATTCAAATCATATTGATTGTGTTGGTGGAACATATGCGTTTGCACCTTTTACAGGAAAAATTGTAAACGTTAGCAGCTCATTTGGTATAGCTTTATTTCAAAGTATAGATAAAGTATACTATCCAGATGGTACCCTAGATTATATGACTGTTCAGTTTATGCATGGAAGTAACTATTCTACTTGGAAATCATATATGGACAGTGGTACTGTTATTCCACAAGGAACCAATTTTTATAAAATAGGTGGAATTGGTAGTGACGGTGTAACACAAGTATATGGTCTACACTATGATATAGGTGTTTATAAAGGAAGGACAAGCTCCTTCACTTCATATTTTTCAAGATTCGGTAACACATATGCTTTCGACGCTTTTTACATTAACCCAGATAAAACCACTTCTATAATAAACAAGGGTAAAGTTGCAAGTGGTAATACGGTTTATAATGGTGCACCTACTGATTGGAGTAATCTTTGGCGTAATCTTGGATCTTCTAATACAGGCCAAATTAGTGTAACATATCAAACCTATGATGATGTTACTAGAACATGGTTACCTAATGTAGTTAACACAACAGATTATGCAGGAATATTTGGGCATGATGTTGATTGTGTATATGCTAATTTATCAAGTGGAAATATAACTTACAGAGTACATTATAAAGGCGGAAGTTGGTTACCTGCAGTAACAA
>JAYFRK010000588.1:0-12395 GCA_034925975.1 Clostridium sp. | reverse complement strand
TCCACTCACTTTATGCTAAATGTATCCTTGCTCTATATAAAACGTCATGCGTTATCTAACTAATTAACAAATAAGCATAAAGCTGTGGTTATATCCTAATTTAAATAGTCTAGCTATAGGTAAAAAACTAATCCACAGCGTCATATGTTATTATAGTAAATTATCTTTAAGAAAGGAAAAGTATAATGAATTTACTATGAGTTCATTATACAAGGTAAATCAAGGACACTAGTACTTACACAAAACATATATTAAGAACTGTAGTAGTAATTATTATTTAGTATGTATAACTATTAAGGGGACAGTTATCATTAATCAAGATATTAGTTTAGAGATAGCAGGTTAAAAGAACTTGCTAATCATTGAATAAAGGATAAGTTATTTTATAAGATGCTTTGTTTATAGGTTGTTTTGAATTATCATTTTGCTTTTTGAAGTCCTTATAATACTTACTATAGTACTTTTAATTGCAACTAATTAAGGCATGTAAGATTACTGGTTAGCATATATGCGTTAGCCTAGTAATCTTACATGCCTTAATTTTACCACACTTTACTTAATCAACTAGATGCTCCGAGCCATTGTTGTTTATGCGATAATTTATCTTTCTATCTTTTAAATAGCTTTTAAAGTTTATCAATTGGATGGCTTCATCATCATTAGCAGCAATATAGATAGTAAGCATATTTTCGTTATCTATATAGTTTTTATTTATTATATTTTGTTTCTTAGCTTCTTCAACTATAAGTTCTAATCCTTTATCGATAGACTTGTTTTTTAATTTTATTGGTGCTACTAGGTTTCTAGCAGAAGTGCTTGTAGGCTTAATACTTACTATCTTATTCCACTTATTCACTTTAAGTTGAATAGTTGGAGGTATAGTTAACACAACTGAAGCCGAGGGTGTAAAAAAATAGTAGATGTTACTTCCAAATAGGATTATAAGTCCTATTATAGCTAGTCCTATAATTCGTCTAACAACAGTAGCTTTTGGAGTTAAAAGAGCACCGGAATATATATCTCCAATATTTGGAGTATAATTTTGGCGCTTTAAATTAAAAAATTCACCTTTTACAGTTCTTACGCAAACATAGTCTTTGTCTATTTTTACTACCACACCAGTTTTTCTTTTCATATCATAGAGTCACCTACTTAGTTTTATATCCACCATTAGAATTCTCAACATTTTTTTTACCATTATTTAAATTCATATTGGAACCCCTAGAAACTGGATTACCATTATTAGGGTTTCCAGTTTCTTTAGACTTCTCTTCTTTGTTTTTATCATTATTTAAACTTTTATTATTAGAATTAGATTTATTATTTTTATTAGAATTAGCTTTGCTAT
Organism: Clostridium sp.; assembly: GCA_034925975.1. Classification (GTDB taxonomy): domain Bacteria; phylum Bacillota; class Clostridia; order Clostridiales; family Clostridiaceae; genus Clostridium_H. Next base: position 11,047 of record JAYFRK010000588.1, on the reverse strand, counting down.
TATTTGTTTTAGAGGAACCTTTGTCATTTTTTGAGCTGTTATCTTGTTTTATGTTAGTGGAAGAATTATGCTTAGAATTATTTTCATTCTTTTTGATTTCAGGTATAGAAGAATTAGGATTAGTGATATTTCCTTTAGAATTAATATTACTGTTTTTATTAGTGTTATTAACCCTATCTTCATTATCTTCTATTATATCAGTTTTTGGTATATTTGTATTGCCATTTTTCTTGTAGGTAACTTTTACGTCTAGGTTTTTTTCTTTAACAGCACTTTTAAATTTATTTAAATTTGAAATATTTATAGAACTGTCCCCTAATGAAGTAATGTTTAATGAAATCATTTGAGAAACTTTATCTTTTTTAGTATCTATAAAATGTTCATTTTCCGCTTCGTTTAGTATCATACTTAGAGCTTCATCGATGGATTTATTCTTTACATTTAAAGAAGCTAGTAATTTCTCACCATCATTATTTAGTGGTAAAGTTTTAATAATTCTATTCCATTTATTTGCTTTAAGTTCTAAAGAAGGATTAAGATCTAATACTATAGATGTAATTGGTTTATAGTAGCCGTAGGCAACTCCGCCTATTGATGTAAATAGGAGCAAACAAGCCACCGCAGATGCGTATTTAAAAAATGGAATTTTAGTAACTGTAATCCCTGTATAAGAGCTTCCGATTGAGGGACTGTCCCCTGCAATTTTAACCTCCGCAAACTCACCATCAGCAGTCATGATGCATGCTTTTTTGTTTTTGATTTCCATAACTATACCTGTTTTGTTAGCCATTATTTTCACCTACCTTTATATTTAGATAAGACTTTATGTATGGGTATTCTTTTGTAGAAAGTATAAGAATTAATGTTAGTAGGTATCTACGCCATTTTTCTATATATTTTTTCTTTGTATTTGTAAATAGTACTATTTGACTCACTGGAAGCAACTTTTTTTTCTTAATATATTCTAATATATCCTCATTCTTTGAGCAGGCTAAAGCTACATTTAATAAATTATTTCTTGTATCTATATGTGAAGGGGAAGATTGCACAAGTTCCATGAAATTTAATTTATATTTAGAAAGCTCTTTTGAGAAAAGAGCAATTTCCTCAGCTCTTTTCTGGTTTTCAAGATCTATTTCATACTTATTTAAAGAAGCTTTATAGTCTATGTAATCTTCGCCATCTACTTCATTACTTACATTATCAAAAACTAAATAAGGAGTATTTTTTGCTTTCCTAAAAAAATCGATGAGAGCATTTTTTATTATTACAGATGTATACCCAAAAAAATTACCTTTTTCTGCACTATAACTATCGCAAGCATTATTGAAAGCAATAAGTGCAATGCTAAGTTCATCATCGTTGTTCCAGTCTAAGTTCTTCTTACATACTTTATGCGCAATGCCGTATATAAAGTTTTTATGTTCTAGTATAAACTTATCCCTATCCTTGGAAATAAGTTCCATTGCATTCATTGCATCACCTCTTTAAGTTTCATTAATATATACGTATTTTATCGTATTTTTAGCAGGGTTCTGCAATGATAAAATATTTCCATTTATTAAAAAAGAGTTATCTTTAGGTTCTGTTTTAAATGAATGTTGACTTTTACAATCTCTTAAAACATAGCCTAAGTTTTTTTTAGAAGACCCCCCTAAAATTAAAAAACTTCAGCGTACATATAGGTGAAAAGGGAAAACGAAAGTCATGGGAGGGAATTTACATGAAAAAATTAAGAGTGTTTGTAGCGAGTTTGGTTGTTTTAGCTAATATAAGTGGAGCGGCTTTTGCAGAAGGAAGTATATCATTTAGTGATGCTGCTGGAATTACTCCAGATAGTATATTGTATGGTGTAGATAAAGCATTAGATAGTGCAAAAGTAGCATTATCATTTAGTGATGAGAAAAAAGTAGAAACTATAGCTGATGTAGCAGAAGAAAGACTTGGAGAATCAGAGGTTATGGTTAAAGAAGGACAAGAAGATTTAGCCAAAACTGCTATTGAAGAGTACAGTAAAGACATGCAAGAAGCTAATGAACTTCTTCAAGGAATAATTAAAGATACAGAAGGGGAAGAGGTAGCTCCTGCAGGGAATGAAGAAAATAGCACTACTACAGAACAAAGTGCTAATGACCAAAATGCAACTAAAACTACTGATGAAAATAAAGTTGATGAAGAAGATGTAAAAATAGATGAAGATAAAAATAAAGATGTAAAAGAATTAGAAACTGCAATAATTGCAAGACAACAAAAGGCTATAGAAGTATTAACAGCTATACAAGAAAAGGTTTCAGATAATGCAAAGGAAACTATTGCAGCAGTAATAGAAATGCAAACTGCAAAAAAAGAAGCAATAGCTCAAATGGTTGAAAAGAGAGAAGTTCTAACTACAACTAAGCAAGAAGTGAAAGATGCTATGACTAAGCTAGAAGAAGCTAAAAAGAGTGGAAATGAAGAAGCTGTAAAAGCTGCTGAAGAAGCACTAAAAGCTAGTAAAGCAAAATATATTGAATCAAAGACAGATTTTAAGGAAGCTTTTAAAGTTAATAAAGTTGTAAACAAAGAAACTAAAAAGTTAAATAGTGATTTAGTAAAAACTCTTCATAAGGAAGTTAAAGAAGGAAACATAACAAAAGAAGAAGCTAAAGAAGCTATAAAAGCAAGCAAAACAAACAATGGAAATGGAGCAATAAACAAAAAAGCTAAAGATAAAAAAGAAGAAGTTAAATCAGAAGAGAATAAAGAAGTTAAAGAAACAGAAGAAACAAAAGAAGAAGTGAAACAAGAAAAAGCTAAAGAAGAAGTAAAAAATGCTGAAGAAGTTAAGAAAGAAGTTAAGGAAAAGCCAGAAAAGGCACAACAAAATAGAGGAAACTCAAACGAAGCTGGAAAAAATAGAAAATAATAATTTTGTTACCACCACACATTAACATAAATATATAAAAAGGGATCTGAAGTTTTCAGGTCTCTTTTTATTTTTACATGGGAAAGCATATTAATAATAAACTATATTTTAATAGATTGCTGATGACCTACAAGATAAAAAATAATTCTAGATTTAATATAACAGTTTTTATAAGTTTAGATATTCTACAAAATTCCTTCACATTTGTTGAATACAATAAGTGTAGTAAGGAGGGGTTCAAATGATGATGCTATTATTCATAGTTCTAATTTGGTATCTTTTAAAAGAAGATAAAGTTTCTTCAAATGGTAATGAAAATTTAGCTATACAGATCTTAAATAAGAAATTTATAAATGGAGAAATAGACGAAAATGAATATGCGCTTAAAAAGAAACTAATAAATGATTAGTTAGATATATTATTTAGAGAGGATGTGCAATCTATGTTTGGATTTGGAGGATGCGGAGGATATTATGGATTAGAAAGAGGAAGTCAGATGTGGCCGGGCTTTGCTTTTATGGGAATTCTCTGCATGGCATTTTTAATATTGATAGTAATGCTAATTATAAAGTTATCTAAAAAAGGTAAAAATAAAGATAAAGAATTTATAAACCTATTGAATGTAAAATTAGCTAATGGAGAAATTAGTGAAGAAGAATATATAAAGAGAAAAGAAACATTACTAAAATAGTATAGTTATTGTATAATATATTATATTAGCATGCAGAATACAAAATCTGCATGCTTTTACTCTATTCAAAGAAAAGGGTGATTTTTAATATGAATAAAAAAAGTATTTTAGTTGTAGACGATGAGAAAAAAATACTAGAAATAGTTGAAGCATATCTAAATAAAGAAGGATTCCGAGTTTTCACAGCAAAAGATGGAGAAGAGGCATTAGATATATTTAAAAATAATTTAATTCATGTAGTGGTGCTAGATTTAATGCTTCCTAAATTATCAGGAGAAGAAGTTTGCAGCAGAATACGATCAACTTCTGATGTACCTATTATAATGCTTACGGCTAAGTCAGATGAAGAGGATAAAATACAAGGGCTAGCTATTGGAGCTGATGACTATTTAACTAAGCCTTTTAGTGCTAGGGAGCTTGTAGGAAGAGTAAATGCGTTAATTAGAAGAAGTTATAGGGGAGAGAGGCCTTTAGCAGACTATTTGATATTTAATGATGGTGATTTGGAAGTTGATATTAAAAAGTTTGAAGTTAGAAAAAGTGGTGAAACCATAAATCTTACACCTAATGAATTTAAAATACTAAATGTTTTATTAACAAATCCAGGCCAGGTATTTACTAGAGACCAACTTTTAGAAAAGGCTTTTGGAATTGATTTTGAGGGCTTTGACAGAACTGTAGATACTCATATTAAAAATATAAGGCATAAGATAGAAGATAATCCTAAGGACTGTAAATATATAGTTAGTGTGTATGGGGTAGGTTATAAGTTTGGAGGTAAAAAATGAAGAACGTACCTATTACAAAAAAGCTAGTGTTAAGTTTTTTTATTGTAGTAGTAGGGTCTATTATTATAACAAGTCTTATGGCTAATCATATGATAGACAGAAGATTTAACAATTATTTAGAAGGACAGCTAAAGGCTAGAATTGAGAAGCTAGTGAGCTTAGTAGAAAGTGCTTATGATGAAAAAACAGGCAGTATGAATTTAGATAGGGAGAAGTTAAATGGATATGCTGAAGCAGAAGGCTTTTATATAAAGATCCAGGATTCTAATGAAAAAGTTATTTATTCCTCAAGTAAAGATTATTTAGTCCATAAACATATGATGGGCCGACAAATGATGGGGAAAAGTTCTAATTTGGATTCAGGTTCTTATGTAGAAGAGGGACATGATCTTATAAAGAATAATAATAAAATAGGGAAAATCACTATAGGATATTTGGGAAGCTACAATTTAACTCTGCAGGATATTGAATTTAGAAAAACGCTAAATGAAGCTTTTTTTCATTCTGTAATATTATCTATTATATTTGGGCTTATAATAAGTTTAATTTTATCAAAGCAATTAACCACACCTTTAATTCGTATAAATAAAGTAGCAAATGAAATGAAAAAAGGTAATTTTAAAATAAGATCAGATGTAAGTACAAGTACTTTAGAGATTAATGAACTTTCACAATCTATGAATTATTTAGCTGAAAGTCTTGAAAAACAAGAAGTTTTAAGAAAAAGGCTTACATCAGACATGGCTCATGAAATAAGAACACCTCTTACTATTCTTCAAAATTATATTGAGGGGTTTATGGATGGAGTATGGGAACCAACAGTAAAAAGGTTTGAAAGTTGTTATGAGGAAATATTGAGGATAACAAAACTTGTGGGAAAACTACAGGATATTGCTAAGTTAGAGCAGGCAAATCTTTCCTTAAGCAAATCAAGCTTTGATTTAGGGGATCAGATAGAAAAGATTGTAGAAGTGTTTAAGCCGCTATATGCTAAGAAGGATCTTAAGATTATTACAGATATAGAGGGAAATTTAAATATATTTATGGATAAGGATAAGGTAAAACAGATTCTTTATAATCTGCTTTCCAATGCCTATAGGTACTCTAATGATAAAGGTATAGTAAAAATTGAAGCCAAAAAAGATAGCAAGGACTTAGTTATAACCGTAGAAGACAATGGAATAGGCATATCTAAGGAAGAACTACCATATATATTTGAAAGGTTCTATAGAACTGACAGATCTAGAAATAGAGAAACTGGAGGAACAGGTATTGGCCTTACAATTACGAAAGCACTGATTGAAGCCCATGGAGGAAGGATAGAAGTGGAAAGTGAAGTGGGGACAGGAACTAAATTTAAAATTATATTTCCAAAGGAAGCTATAGAAGGGTAATGTTCACTAATTGTTAAATTTTGTTTAATTGTTATAAATATGTTTTATGTTATAATATATTGTAATATTCGAATATACAAATATATTAAATGAAAATTGGAGGTAGGTACATGAAAAATTCTATTAAAATAGGTATAATTTTAGTACTAATTCTAGCTGTGGCAGGTATTTACTATGGAAAGAATATATATGGCAAAAAAGGCGCAGAAAGAGGAAGTGCTATTACTAATAATATAGATGAAATAATAAAGATACAGGATGGAAAAATTAATAAGCCGGTAGTTATGGAGTTAGCTACAACAACATGCCCTAACTGTAGAGAAATGTATCCTATTATGGAAAGTGTAAATAAGAAATATGGTGATAAGGCGGTTGTTGGTGTAATATATTTAGATGATAACAGAATTCAGGAAAAGGCAATGGATTTTGCTAAAAAATATTCAGTTAGAGTTGTTCCAACTATGGTTTTTCTAGACGAATATGGACAGCAGGTTATAAGACATGAAGGTACCATGAGTGAAGAGCAAATAATAAATATACTAAATCAGATAGGAGTGAAGTAATGGGGAATTTAATAAATAACTTCTCCAGCTTAATTTCCAATAATGCATACTTAGCTTTAATTATTTCCTTTATAGCGGGCATAGTTGCCTCTTTTAGTCCATGTGTTCTGTCTACTATACCTCTTGTTGTAGGATACGTAGGAGAGGCAGGGGTGAAAGATAAGAAAACTGCTTTTAAATATTCCGTATTTTTCTCTATAGGAGTAATAGTGACCTTTACAACATTAGGCGTAATTTTTGCAGCTATTGGGCAATTTATGAGTTTAACAGGTAACTGGTGGTATCTTATACTAGGAGCTATAATGCTCTTTGTTGGGTTACAGCTTATAGGAGTAATAGGTAGTGCTAATAAATCAGATATGTGTAAGGTGCCAAATAGAAGGAGAGGATTTCTTGGAGCATTTTTTCTGGGAATACTTGGAGGGGCACTATCTTCTCCATGTTCTACTCCAGTTCTAGCAGCAATTTTAGCATTTGTAGCACAAAAGGGGAATATTGCTTTAGGAGCATTGATGCTTTTATTCTATTCTATTGGACATTCTCTATTGGTACTTCTTGCAGGTACATCAGTGGGATTTGTACAACAGTTAAGTTTATCTTCTAAGACTACGGTTGTTGGGAAAGTATTAAAGATTATACTAGGAGTTTTAGTTTTAATACTTGGTTTGTACTTATTCTATTTAGGATTTTAGCATTAAATATAATTGGACAATCTATTTCAAATTAAAAAAATAGGATTTAGTGTAGAACTTTATTTGTTGTTCTGCATTAAATCCTTTAATTATATAAAAATGTTTCCTTACTTTATGATTTCTTTTATAACTTCTCTTAGAGTAGAAGGATCAAATTCTATGCTTTTTTCACTTAAATCAGTTTCTAGATCTTTAATAGGTTTATTTAGATCAGTGTCACTAGGTAACTTACATTTTTCTAATATAGTAGCTATAGGTATATTAAAATCTTTAGATACATCATTAAGGGTCATATAACCTTTAATGTTATCTGGATTTAATAGTCCATTTTCAGATAGAGTTTCTACATTTGACAAAGAAGTTTTAAAAGTTTCAGTTGCTATGTTAGTGCCTATTACAATGGCTAGAACTGCAACAACTATAATGGAAGTCTTAATTGGAGATAAGTTAAACTTGCCACCTTTAGTTTCTAGAGTATTGCTTACAGGACAGCTTGAAATACAATCTCCACAGGATATACATTCTGTACTTGATACTGAATCAGAAGAGTGAACGTCAAGTCCCATAGGGCAATTTCTAGTACAAGCCTTACAATTGATACATGTATTGCCGTTTCTTTTTATTTTGAAAATCCTAAACTTAGAAGTTATAGATAAAGCTGCACCGAGAGGACATAGATATCTGCACCAAGCTCTTTCAATAAATAGTGATACCACAAAAATAATTATTAGTATAGTGAATCCTATTAAAAATTCTTCAAATATCTCCATACCAGTATTTAAGTGCATAAATGCTGCCCAAGGATCATAAGGCCTTAAAATAAGTTCACCAGCTTTATAAGTTACAAAGAGCACAACAAATAATGTAATGTATTTTACAAATCTTAAAGGTTTGTCTATAGATGATGGAACTTGAATTTGTTTTATGTGAAGTTTTCTAGCTAGTTTGTTTATTAAGCTTTGTACAGTTCCAAGAGGGCATATATAACCGCAAAAGGCTTTACCAATAATTATAGTTAAGATTATTATTGCTATAAGGAATATAAAAGAGGAAGGAGTTATTCTCTTCATGTATTCACCGGACTTTAAAAGAGTTGGTAATGTCTCCAATCCTCCAAAAGGACAAAGTGCATCTACTGAAGGAGAACCGTCGGGGCCGCCGCCTTTTATTTGATGCATTATTGCAAAGAATGGGGCTAAAATTAGAAATAATATTGATATTATCCATCTAGATTTATTTTTCATTTTAATTACACCTCACTATTTAATATGTATTGATATAATATTAATATTTTATTTTGATTAAACTGTGGTGTAATTGTGATGAAATTGTAAAAAATAAAGGCTATGTTTTAAGAGATTGTTGATTTCGTATAATATCGAAAATAATTCTAAATTTAGTATAACAATTGTAGCTAAACTTTCATTAACTCGCACAGCTCAGACAAATGAAAGTTCTTAACGCTACAATAGTTATACTAAATAAGAATTATAATTTCTCATTATAATGAACTTAACAATCTTTAAAACAGCCTTAAACTACTAATGGAAAGTTTTAAATGAATGTAAAAATCAACACTCATTTAAAACTAGGCCTGTTTTATTAATGGAGGAGAGTAACGATTTTTTTCTATGACTACAGGAAACTGGATATCTCCCTTTAATTCTTTATCTCTCTCGATAATAACATTTTTATCTATTATTACTCTTGTAAGCTTAGCATTTTCTTTAATTTCACAGTTTTGAAGTATTATACAACCATCTAATTGAGCTCCTTTACGGATTATGACTCTTCTTGATATTATGCTATTTTTTACTGACCCTTCTATAATACATCCATTGGCCACTAATGAATTAGATACACTTGAGCCGTTAGCATATTTAGTAGGGGGAGCATCTTTTACCTTAGTATAAATAGGGCTTGTTCCCAAAAATAGTTCTTTATTAATCTTAGGATTAAGCATATCCATATTAAATTTATAATAAGCGTTAGTTGAATTTATACAAGATAAATATCCTTTAAATTCATATCCTTTAATGCTTAGTTTTAAGTTATTGGAGTAGATGCAATCTTTTATGGATTTGTAATAGCCAGTGGATACACATCTATTTATAATATTTAAGAGTATATCCTTTTTCATTATAAACATGTCCATGGATATATTGCTAATAGGATCTACACCTATATTTTTTCCAACACTTATAACTTTTTTATCAGAATCTAGATTAAGAACGTTACAATTTGGAAAATTGATATATGAACCATCTACATCCTTATATAGTACAGTTATATCTGCACCTTCATTTTCATGGTATTCTATGGCTTTTGTATAATCTATGTTGCAAATCATGTTAGATGATGAAAAGATAACATTATTTTGTTTGCTTCTATATAAATAATCTATATTATCTTTTAGCAGGTATATATCATTAGTTTTAGAATCAGAGAAATTAAAGTTAAATACAAATAATCCATTGATTTTTCTATCTAAGTCCCAAGGTTTGCCAGATTCAAGATGATGTAATAGGGATCTAGATTTATCCTGAGTATATATGCCTATATTAGTTATACCTGAGTTTACCATGTTTGATAATACAAAATCTATTATTCTATATCTTCCTCCGATAGGGATTGCAGCCAAAGGTCTGCTGCTTGTTAAGCTCTTTATATGCGAATCGTCTTCGTTTAGACTTATAATGCCCATATAGTCTTTCAGCATAGTGGTTCCTCCTAAATTACTTAATAATAGAATTCATTTTAATATCTTCGTAATCTCCAATGACTGTAATTTCTTCACTATTACCTATTACGCTGTTCTTTCTTATAATAGTTTCTGTACCAATAATGCATTTTCTTATTATTACATTGTCACCTATCTTGGTGTTGGACATTATTACAGAATCTTCGATTATTGTATTTTTACCTATATGAACCCCAGGGAATACAACTGAATTAGTTATAGTTCCAAAAATAGTACAACCTTCAACGATTAGAGAGTTATGTATGTTTACGTTAGGCCCTATATACTGAGGAGGCTTAGCTGGGGTTACAGAATATATTTTCCAGTCTGTGTCATAAATGTTTAGTTGATTTTCTGGATTTAACAAATCCATATTCGCTTCCCACAAACTTTGAATTGTACCTACATCTTTCCAGTAACCACTAAATGGATAGGCATATAAGTTATAGCCTGAGTTTAATAATTTAGGAATTATGTCTTTACCAAAATCGTGACTAGAACTTTTATCTTTAGAATCTTCGATGAGAAATTTTTTTAGAATCTTCCAATTAAAGATATACACCCCCATAGAAGCTTTATTATTTTTAGGACAGCTTGGCTTTTCATCGAATTCAAAGATTTTATTGCTTTTGTCAGTATTCATAATGCCAAATCTGCTAGCTTCTTCTAAGGAAACTTCAATTACTGCTATAGTAGCATCAGAATTATTTTCTTTATGGAACTTTAACATTTGGGAGTAGTCCATTTTATATATATGATCGCCAGATAATACGAGGATAAATTCAGGTTCATATCTGTCTATGAAGTTTATATTTTGATATATAGCATCCGCAGTTCCCATATACCAGTTGCCTCCGTCATTTCTTATATGAGGAGGAAGAATTGTAACACCTCCACTATTTCTGTCGAGATCCCAAGGGCTTCCTATCCCTATATGAGAGTTAAGAATATGTGGTTGATACTGGGTTAGAACGCCTATAGTATCTATACCAGAATTAGAGCAATTACTTAAGGTAAAGTCGATAATTCTGTACTTTCCTCCAAAAGGTACAGCTGGTTTTGCATTGTTCATAGTTAAAATTTTAAGCCGAGTACCTTGTCCACCTGCCAATATCATAGCTAGTATTTCTTTCTTTAGCATTTGTTTCACCACCAATTATTTTATAATGAAACTTCTTTATCTGATGACTACCATCCGTAATACTCCAACTTCTAAAGTGGGAGTATTACGGATGCTACGTCCCTAGATAAGGGCTTCCCCTAAAGGATAACTA
>JAYFRK010000196.1:0-3183 GCA_034925975.1 Clostridium sp. | reverse complement strand
GAGCTGGAAGAAAAAATGCAGTTCAATAATGATTATATAAAAGATCAGAATAAAAAATATATTAATAATGAAAACGATATAAATAATTTAGAAAAATGTAAAGATATAGCAAGTTTTAACGATAAAATAAGGGATATTGTAGATATAGATTTTAATAGAATTAAGAGTCTTGATAATGAAGTAAAATTGCAAGTGGAAAATAATGAGCCATTATCGGCGAAAGAAAACTATGGAGCAAGTGTAGATCAGGAAGATAATAATGACAATGCCGAAAATAATAGTATAAAGATAAAGGAAGTAGAAAAGCTTTTAAATGAGGGGTTAAACATAGATGAAATATCAGATGTCCTTAAAATTGGTAAGGGGGAAGTACTATTAATAAAAGAATTATATCTAAAATAAAAAATATAGTGGACTTTTTAAGTGATAGAAGAGTTCTTGTAGGTATAGGCATAGGAATTATTATTGGAACTGCAGTTATGGTAAATGCAAAGATTAAAGTTAGTATTTCAAAGACAGAAATTGAGATGAAAGCAAGAGAATACGGCATGGAGTATAAGGGTGAGCATAAGGTTATCGAAGATGAATCTTCAAATAATAAAGCCAAGGATGTGAAGAAATGATAAGATCAATATATACAGCTGTTTCAGGATTGATAAATCAAGAAGCAAGGCAGGATGTTATAAGTAATAATTTAGCTAATGCTAATACTGTAGGATATAAAAAAGATAGCTTAATCACTAAGAAATTTGATGACGTTATGATTCAAAATTATGATAAAGTAGTTAATGGAAAAAATGTTCGAAATGTAATAGGAAGCTTATCCATGGGAAGTAAGATAGATGAAACCTATGTTAACCATGAGCAGGGAGTAATTGAAGCAACCAGCAAAGATACTGATTTTGCTATACAAGGTAACGGTTTTTTTGTAGTATCTCGAAATGATGGAATTAATAATCAAAATTATTATACACGTAATGGTCATTTTCATATTAATCAAAATGGGGATTTAGTAAGTAGTAACGGAGATAGGGTTATGGCTAGAAATCTAAATACAGGTGGATTAGAACCCATTAATGTAGTTAGAAATGAAGAAGTTGCTAAAATAAAATGCGATGAAAATGGAAATATAAGTTTAAATGGAGTTCCTACATATAAAATGTATATAGCAGATTTTGCAGATTACAATAACCTAAAGAAAATGGAAGACAATTTATATTCAGGACAGAATCCAATTGAAGCTACAAATGCTAAGGTGGAACAATCAGCTCTAGAAAAATCTAATGTAGATGTAATGGCTGAAGTATCTGATATGATGATGACAATGAGAAGTTTTGAAAGTAATCAAAAAATAGTACAATCGTTAGATGAGGTTCTTGGAAAAACTGTAAACGAAGTTGGAAGAGTTTAAAAGTGATCTAAAAAACATATTTAAATTAGGCGGTGAAAAGGTATATGATAAGAAGTATATGGAACTCTAGAAGCGGAATGTCTGCTGAAATGGATAAGTTAAATGCTATTTCAAATAATATGGCAAATGTGAACACTATAGGATATAAGAGAGTAGATGTAGATTTTGATAATTTAGTACAGGAAACTTTAAAAAGGAGAGGGTACCCTGTTGAGAATAATGCAAGAGGGGAAAACAATCCTCCATATACTGGAACAGGAGTAAAAGCTTCAGAATTTATTAAAGATAATTCACAAGGAAATCTTATGCCAACAGATATTAATACAGACTTAGCAATCGATGGTGCTGGATTTTTCAAAGTAATAGATTCAAATGGAAATGAAGCTTATACAAGAGGAGGTTCATTTGGTATTGATAGAGATGGTACAATTGTAGATAATAATGGTAATAGGCTTGTTATACTAAATGCCAATGGACAAAATGTAAATGTACAAGGTATCGGCTTTACAAAAGAAAGTTTTATAGTTGATTCAAATGGAAATCTTCAAGGAGATAGATATAAAAATTTTAGAATTCCTCTATATAATACAATAGGGGATAATTCTATGAAAAGCATAGGTAAAAATCTATATTCTCCTGAAATTATAGCTAATACAGATGGAACTTCAAGACAAGTTGATGTTGTAGAAACTAAAGATGCTGATATTATAAGAGGTTTTCTTGAAAATTCAAATGTAGACTTGGGAAAAGAAATGTCAGATATGATTATTACACAAAGAGCTTTTCAACTAAACTCAAGTGCTCTCAGAACTGCTGATGAGATGTGGCAAATGGCAAATAATTTAAGAGGAAGATAAAAATAATTGTTAATACTTCTCATATAAATGTATGTTTACTAATATACATTTATATGAGAAGTATTTTTTATTTTAAAGGAGTGGATAAGTTTGGGATAGGATATGCTGTTGGCTGCTTATTTAGTATTCTATTTTGGAAGGTTGATAGACATAAATTATTAAAATACATGGATTTAAAGATTAGAAAGATATTTAAATATCCATTGTTAGTACAAGCTTTTTACATTTTATCTATAATACTGGTTTGCCTATTATTAAAAAAAGCAGCTCCTAAAGAGCTATATAATGCTATAACAGCTTTTTTAGTAATAGATATTAGCAATACGGAAAGATACAACTTAAGTATAAAAGAGAAAGTTGATTTTTATAATACTATTACCACTATTACAAGGGCTATAGTATGTGGCTTTATTGCGCCTCTTTTATATATACTGATATTGGGAAATTATTTTGCTATTACCTATACTATAATACATAATTTAAGTTACGAGAAAGAATATAAACTATTTTTATTTATCTGGAGAATCTTTACTATAGTTCCTTCATTAATATTACAAATGTTTTTATATGTAATTTTTGTAATTAGAACTAAAGAAATCTCAATTGATTATAAAAATGAGTATATATCGGGTATTTTTATAAATCCTCTTTTAAATGCCAATATTTTAGCTGCATATGTAGAATCTATAAACTTTTACTATTACTTTAATATTAAGGGAACAGATTATATTAAGAGCTACGGGAAATACAACAATAGTATCGAATATGGTCATATTAAAGATTATCTAGCTATAGCCTATATCGTGTGCACAATATTCTTTATTATATTTTTAGGATGTAATATAGCTAAAATATACTAAAGGCTGCCTTATCTAAAAATCCTACCCAGCACCATCCGACATCCTGTCGGGGATC
>JAYFRK010000653.1:0-2760 GCA_034925975.1 Clostridium sp. | reverse complement strand
AAGATTTTCTAAATTACCTGCATAAGTAAGCTTATCTAAATTAATAATTTTTATATCTCTATATTTTGTTATAATATAATGAATAAAATTTGAGCCAATAAATCCAGCTCCACCAGTTACTAAATATGTTTTCATGAATATCTGCTCCTAATACAAATTATTATATTTTATTTATCGTAAGAAAATAAAAATGATTTAGGGAAGTTAACCTAAATCATTAAATGATATATTTTTTCTACTATATAATTAATTTCTTCATTTTTCAGTTCAGCATACATAGGTAACCTCAATAGCCTTCCACTTAAATCTTCTGTTTTAGGTAAATCACCTTTTTTATATCCTAATTTGATTCCCATAGGCGATGTATGCAATGGCAAATAATGGAATGCAGCTGAAATATCATATTTCTTTAATTTATCCATTAAATAATTTCTTTCTTTTTCAGAGTTGAGGAGAATATAAAACATATGATAATTGCTCATACACTCTTTAGGTATGATTGGAAGCCTTAAAATACCTTTATCTTGTAATACTTTTAGTCCATCATAATATGTTTTATGAATATCTTTTCTCATAGAATTTATTTCTTCTAATTTTTCAAACTGCGCCCATAAAAATGCAGCCAAAATATCTGACGGTAGATAACTAGAACCTACATTTACCCAATTGTATTTGTCTACTTCCCCTCTAAAGAACTTGCTTCGATTGGTTCCTTTTTCTCTTATTATTTCTGCTGTTTCTATAAGCTTATTATCATTTAAAAGTATTGCCCCACCTTCACCACAAGAATAATTCTTAGTTTCATGAAAACTATAACAGCCTATATCTCCAATAGTACCCAAATATTTATCTTTATATTTTGCATTAACTCCTTGAGCTGCATCTTCAATTACTTTCAAATCATTGTTCTTTGCAATTTCCATTATTGCATCCATGTCGCAAGATACTCCAGCATAGTGAACAGGAATTATTGCTTTTGTTTTTTTAGTTATTTTGTTTTCAATATCAATAGGGTTAATATTTAATGTTTCTTCACATATATCAGCAAAAATAGGCTCAGCCCCTCTTAAAACTACAGCATTAGCAGTAGATACAAAAGTATAAGAAGGAAGAATAACCTCATCTCCTTCCTTTAAATTTAAAAGTATTGCTGACATATCTAGTGCTGAACTACAAGAAGTTGTTAATAGGGCTTTTGTTGTATCAAAAACTTGTTCAATAAATTTATTTACTTTTCTTGTATAAACTCCATCACCTGATATTTTACTCTTATTTAAAGAATCTTTTATATACTTTTGTTCGTTACTTGTTATATAAGGTTTATTAAATAGTATCATATTTATATGTCACCTTTTTATCAAATTTTATATAAGTTTAGTCCGTTACTTTGGAAATTTTATTTTATTGCCATGTTCATCTGTAATATTAATTAACCTTAGCATTCCAGTACCACATACTATTATTGGCATGTCATTTTTACAACTCCAAATCTTACCTTGATGTCTAATTGCAAAATTTATTTCCTCAACTATTTCTGACTTCCATATAAAAATCTTTTCATTTTCATAATATGTATATGCTCCTGTGTATGGAAATCCAACAGCTCTAATTAAATTAAAAATTTGTTTGCTACTCATTGACCAATCAATTCTGCAGTCTTCTGGATTTCTCCATATACTATAAGTTGCCTTTGTTTCATCTTGGGAAACTGAATGTATTCTATTACGTTTAATCATATTAATTAAATCTTCAATAGCTTCACTATATAAATTACTCTGCTTATCAATTATTTCATCTATATACATATTATCTTTAATATTAAACTTTTTTTGTAAAATTATATCTCCTGAATCAACTTCTTCACTTGCATATATAACACTCATTCCAATTTCTTCGTCACCACATATTATAGCTGTCGATGTAGGTGCAAATCCCCTATATTTAGGAAGTAAAGAGTCATGAAATATTATTAGATCATCTTCCAAAAGTCTATTAATTGAAAGTGGTATTAAATATTTCCATCCTATTGCAATAGAATGGGTAATATTATTATTTAGTATGATATTATGCAAATTATTTTTCACCAAACTCCATGATTTACAATCAATATTTTTTTCAGAACATAACTGTTCTATTTCTTCATTATATTTTTTTTGAACATTAATTTCCTCGAACGTAATTACCATTCCTATACTATAAAAGTCTAATTTACATATTGTTTTTAAAACTTCATAACCTTTTTTAGTAGCTAAAAATAATAATAGTTTAATAAATATTCTCCTCTCTTAACTTTATTAGTAATATCAAAAATTTTCAATTCACTAATAATTTTCGAACTATTTTTTGTATAGAACTCAGCTACGCTTAAACTTTTTTAAGCTTTATACTACCTAAGTAGCTTATATATTTTAAATTGTCCATAAAATTATGATTATACAAAATAAATTATTTTTTTCTAGCTATAAAACATTTTCTAGTTATTTGATTGAAAAGCTCATATTTTTTACTATTAATTATTTTTTCATTTATAGCTTTATCCACTCCCTTATTTACCGTAAATGCATCATCAAATATAATCCATCCACCAGGTACTAATAAACTTTCAACAATATCAATATCCTCACATGTAGCTTCATATCCATGATCTCCATCAATAAAAGCAATTTTAATTTTCTTATTAAACTGCACAGCAAAGTTTTGTGAAGTGCCCTTAAACGGCATTATTATATCTTTTAAATTATTTTTTTTAATATTATAATT
>JAYFRK010000361.1:0-7877 GCA_034925975.1 Clostridium sp. | reverse complement strand
CTATTTACCATTTTAATATCATGTAAATCAAGATAACATAGAGTTGGAATTTTTATATTTACAGTTCGTGCTGCATCAAGAATAGTTGTGCCTTCTGGTACTGTGGTTTTAAAACCATTTATGGTTAGGGTTACGGTTTTCATCTTACTTACGCCTCGCTTCCTACTATTTTCTTGTTATAGCATTGAACTTGCATTTTGCCTCACAGGCACCACATTTAATACAAGTTTCTTTGTTTATTTCATGAATCTTTTTTACTTCACCAGATATTGCACTAACTGGGCAGGTTTTTGCACATACAGTACACCCAACACATTTTTCAGGATTTATATGATATTTTGATAGAGCACTGCAAACACCAGCAGGACAATCTTTATCTTTAACATGGGCAACATATTCATCCCAGAAGAAATTCATTGTACTTAAAACTGGATTTGGAGAGGATTGACCAAGGCCGCAAAGTGAAGCATCTTTTATTATATAACCTAGCTCCTTTAATCCCTCTAGATGTTCCATTGTGCCTTTACCTTCAGTAATTTCTGTTAGATTTTCAAGCAATCTTTTATTTCCTATTCTACAAGCAGTGCATCTGCCACAGGATTCATCAACGGAAAATTCTAAATAAAATTTTGATATATTCACCATACAGTCATCTTCATCCATTACAATCATTCCACCAGAACCCATCATGGAACCTATTTCAGTAAGGCTTTCATAGTCTATTGGAGTATCTAAATATTTTTCAGGTATACATCCTCCAGAAGGACCACCAGTCTGAACAGCCTTAAACTTTTTATTATTTTTAATTCCCCCTCCAAGCTCAAATATTATTTCTCTCAAGGTTGTTCCCATTGGAACTTCTACAAGACCTACATTATTAATCTTTCCAGCTAGGGCAAATACTTTTGTACCTTTACTTTTTTCAGTTCCTATAGAACTGTACCAATCTGCACCTCTTAAGAGAATAGGATTAATATTTGCAAGTGTTTCAACATTATTTATATTTGTAGGTTTTTTCCAAAGCCCTATTTGAGATGGGTAAGGTGGTTTAACAGTTGGCTCTCCACGACCACCTTCTACTGAATTGATAAGTGCTGTTTCCTCACCGCATATAAATGCACCTGCACCATATACCAAGTCAATGTCAAATGAGAACTTAGAACCTAATATGTTATCACCAAGAAGTCCTGCATGGTATGCCTGCTTAATGGCAATTCTTAATCTGTTAATGGCAAGAGGATATTCAGCTCTAATGTATATAAACCCTTTATTTGCTCCCATGCAATAACCAGCAATTATCATAGCTTCAAGGACTGAATGAGGATCTCCCTCAAGTATACTTCTATCCATAAAAGCTCCAGGATCACCCTCGTCTGCATTGCATATAACATATTTGATTTCAGACTGGCTTTTCTTTGTCATTTCCCATTTGACGCCAGTAGGAAAGCCTCCACCACCTCTGCCTCTGAGTCCACTGCGTTTGATCTCGTTAATTACTTCGTCAGGACTAAGTTCAATTAGGCTTCTGCCTAGGGCTTCATATCCATTCATAGCAATTGACTCCCTTATATCTTCAGGATTAATAAGACCGCAGTTTCTAAGAGCTATTCTCATCTGCTTTTTATAAAAAGGCAGGTCACTTTGCTTAGGAATCCTGTCTTCAGTGTTAGGAAGTTTATAGACACATTTACCTACTATATTTCCTTTTAAAATATGCTCCTCTACAATTTGCTTAGCTTTTTCAGGAGTAATTTCAATGTAGAAGATGTTATCGGGCATTATCTTAACAATAGGCCCTTTTTCACAAAAACCGAAACATCCAGTCTTTATAACGTGAACACTATTTTCTAGACCTGCATTATTTATTTCCTTTTTAAATACTTCAGCAACATCTACACTTCCAGAAGCTTCACAGCCTGTTCCGCCACAGACTAAGATATCAACATACTTATGGCTTTTTACAGCAGAATTTGACGATTTACTAGTAACATTTGGAGATATGTGTTCTTCTAAATCAATTAGACGGTGATCTAATTGATCTTTATATTTTTCTTTTAATTCCCTCAACTCCTTAAGGGAGTTTATTTTGTCCATATCTAATCCCTCCACTATTGCTGTTTAACTAATTGATTTTCTTTATATTCACTTATGATTCCCTTAACATCTTCTACCTTTACTCTGCCATATACTTTTCCATCTACCGTTACAACAGGGGCTAAACCACAAGCACCAACACACCTTAAGGTATCAATTGTAAACAAGCCGTCTTCAGAAGTATTATTATCCTTAATGTTAAGTTGAGTTTTAAATTCATTAAGGATTTTTTCAGCACCTTTAACAAAGCAAGCTGTACCCATGCAAATACTTATAACGTGTTTCCCACGAGGCTCCAAGGTGAAAAATGAATAAAAGGTAGCAACGCCAAATACTTTAGCTGCTGGGATACTAAGTTTTCTTGATATAAAAAGCTGTACATCTTCTGCTAAGTATCCAAATATGTCTTGAGCTTCATGTAGTACATTTATAAGACAACCTTCTTTATTTTCTATTCTGTCTATATATTCATCCAGTTTTTTAAGCTTCTCATTATCTAGGTTATAATTTTTATAATCTAAATTGCATTTTTCGTAGTGATTCATTTTAGGGCTTTCACCATCCTTGCTATATAATGTAATTAGTCTGAGTATAGTATTAACTTAAAATGCAGCAATTATTTACGACTATCTATGGATTTTCAATAGACATAATTCCATAGAAAAGAGCTGTTTAGATTCTATAAATAACTATCTTTAAAATACTAATTTAGGGTAAATCATGATTAAAACAGAAAAAAAATGCAAAAACTATTAACAAAACTGCATAAACGTGATATTATAATAATGTGGTTTTTATAAATATAGTTTGTCATGGGAGGAGTTTTAGGAGATAATGTTTGCTGAGGAACGCCGAGAAATGATACTTTCTATGCTAAAGTCTAAAGGGAGAATATTTGCAAAGGACTTAGCAGAGGAGTTTGGAATTTCCATAGATACTATTAGAAGAGATCTTACAACTATGGAAGAACAGGGACTTTTAAAAAGAACTCACGGTGGCGCCATACCAGTATCCAAAGTTAGAAGATTACCTATAGATAATAAAGTTAGATATAGCGAAGGAACAGAACATCAAAATGCTGTTGCAAAACTTGCTGCAGAGTATATAGACGAGGGCGATACTGTATTTATAGGTGGAGCCAGCATACATTATATTTTGCTAAAGCACCTTCCACTAGATAAAAAATATACTGTAATTACAAATTCACTTACAATTGCAGAAAAACTTAAATCTTTAAATAATGTAGAAACTTACATAGTTTGTGGAAAGATTAAAAGTGATGAAGGAATAGTAGATGCTGTAGCTACTGAGTTTATAAGAAACTTAAGAATAGATGTGGCATTTTTAACAGGTGGTGGACTTTCCGCGAAGCATGGTCTTAGTACTACTACACCTGAAGGAGCTATTTTTCAAAGGACAGTAGCGCAGGTATCAAGAAGAAAGGTATGTCTTGCAAACTTTGATAAGGTTGGTACTGAATTTTTTTCCAAGACTATAGATGCTAAAGATTTGGACATAGTAATTACAGATTGGGAAGCGCCAGATGATGAAATCGAAAAAATAAGAGGCTTAGGAGTAAAGGTCATAATTGCTAAAGAAAAATAAAATTATTAAATTAATTCTATAAAGAAAGGAAGTAAAATATGAAAGTAAATTTTTATACTTCTCAAAGAGAATACAATGAAAAGAAAGTTGAATTTGATAATGCAATCAAATCTGTTATTGAAAAAGGAAACTTTATACTTGGAGAACCAGTAGCTCAATTTGAAAAGGATATTGAAAAATATACAGGAGCAAAATACGCTATAGGCGTAGCATCGGGTACTGATGCATTAATTATTGCTTCAGATATATTAGGATTTAAAGATGGAAAATAAATAATAACTTCTCCATTTACATTTCTTGCTTCTGCATCATGTGTTATAAGACACAAAGGAAAACCAGTTTTTGTAGACATAGATGAAGAAACTTTCGGAATTGATGTAAATAAAATAGAAGAAAAAGTAAATGAAAATACAGTTGGTATATTACCAATACACCTATTTAATCAAATGGTAGATATGGATAAGGTAATGGATATTGCTAATAGACACAATCTTCGTGTCCTTGAAGATGCTGCAGAAGCCTTTGGAATGAGATGGAAGGGAAATGGAGCAGAATATAGACATTCAGGTGCTATAGGAGATTTTGGGGTTTACTCATTCTTCCCAACAAAAACACTAGGCGGATATGGTGATGGAGGAATGATAGTAACAAACAATGAAGAGTTAGCAAGGCTTGCTAAGAGTTACAGAGTACACGGTGCTTCTAAGAAGTATCACTATGATCATGTAGGATATAATTCAAGACTTGATTCACTTCAAGCAGCTGTTTTATCTGTTAAATTGAAATATATAGATGAAGCAATTAAGAAAAGAGAAGAAATAGCTAATGCATATAAAGAAAGATTAGGTAATTGTGAATATGTAAAAATACCTGCAGTTAAAGGTGATCAAAAGCATGTTTACTATGTATTTAACATATTAGTAGAGAATAGAGATGGGCTTGTAGAACATCTAAAGAAAAATGAAGTAGGATATAGCATATATTATCCAATGCCACTTCATCTACAAAAGAGCTTTGAATATTTAGGATATAAAAAAGGTGATTTCCCAGTTGCTGAAAGAGTTTCTGAAAAGATTATTGCTCTTCCAATATATCCTGAAATGACTATGGATGAAGTTGAGTATGTATGTGAAACTATTAAAAATTTCTATAAATAATAAAATTTTAAATGGATATGTAAATTAATTCCCTTTAAAGTAGAGCTAAAATAAATTATTTATGCTAATTGGTTATTTAAGGAAAGGAAGAGTGTATTATGCAAAATAAAAAGATACCATTTTCACCACCAGATATAACACAAGCAGAAGTTGATGCTGTAGTTAAAGTTATGAATTCAGGATGGATTACATCAGGACCTAATGTAGCCAAATTTGAAGAAAATACAGCAAAATACTGTAACACTAACCATGCAGTGGCTGTATCAAGTGCTACTGCTGGAATGGAATTGGTGTTAAAAGTTTTAGGAATTGGTAAAGATGATGAAGTTATTACCACTCCATACACTTATGCTTCTACATCTAATGTAATTTTACACAGAGGTATAAGACCAACTTTTGTTGACGTTAAAAAAGATGACTTTTTAATAGATATAGATAAAATTTATGATGCTATAACTCCAAATACAAAAGCTATAATGACAGTTGACGTTGCAGGAGTGCCTGTGGATTATGATGCAGTTAAGGGTGTTCTAAAGGCTAAAGGTCGTGAAGATATAGTTCTTATTTCTGACTCAGCACACTCAATTGGTGCTAAGTACAAAGGCAAAAGGGTTGGAGGACAAATGGATTTTCATGTATTCTCTTACCATGCAGTAAAGAATCTTACTACTGCTGAAGGTGGCGGAATTACATACAATGACAACCACTTCTGTGGTAAAGAAGATTTATACAAAGAACTAAAATATACATCAGTAAATGGTCAATCAAAGGATGCTCTTTCAAAGATGCAAGCAGGAGCTTGGCAATATGATATTATAACAGATGGACTAAAATGTAATATGACTGACATATCAGCAGCTATAGGTCTTGTTCAACTTGAAAGATACAATGAAATGCTTAAAAAGAGAGAAGCTATAGTTGACACTTATAACAGAATACTTGGAGCTAAAGAATGGGCTATACTTCCATTTAAGAAAGATGAAAATGCTGAAACAAGTTACCACTTATATCTATTAAGAATAAAAGGTTTCAAGGAAGAACAAAGGAATCTATTAATTCAAATGATGGCTGAAATGGATATAGCTACAAATGTTCACTATATGCCTCTTCCAATGTTCACTTTTTATAAGAGTCTAGGATATAAGATGGAAGATTACCCAAATGCATATGCACAATATGCTAATGAAATAACATTGCCACTTTACTCTACACTTGCTATTGAAGATGCAGAATATATAGCAACTGAGTTAGTTAAATGTGTAGATAAGATTATGGCTATTAAAGCTTAAATTTATTTATTGGATGAACAAAGATATAAAAATTCAATTTCATAAAATTTTAAAAAATATTGAATATTGTAACTTATTTTAGTATAATATATAAAAACACAATTTAATGATCAGTAAAAATTATGATAGGGAAGAGTAAGTATAGTGAAAATTCAAAGCGAGTCGGTGGATGGTGAAAGCCCGATAGTGGATCTTTACAGAAAGCAGCCCTTGAATTTCTTATCGAGAAAGGGGAATTATAGTTTATAATTCTCACAATAGAGACAGACGTATCCTCACGTTACTGAGGCATGGAATGATTAGTTCCAGTTAGAGAGAGTGCTGTATAGCACTAATTAGGGTGGTACCGCGAAATACTCCTTCGTCCCTTTACGGGATTGAAGGAGTTTTTTTATTATTTAAAATTATAACAATTAGGGGGTAATTGGTGATGGAAGAGATTCTTGAGATTTTGGAAAAGAACAGCAAGTACAATGAAGAAGAGATTGCAGCCATGACAGGAAAGACTGTAGAAGAAGTAAAGACTGCTATAAAGCAGTATGAAGAAGAAAATGTTATTGTAGGATACACTACCATGATAAACTGGGAAAAAACTAGTAAAGAGAGTGTTATTGCTTTAATCGAAGTTAGAGTAACTCCACAAAGAGGAGAAGGCTTTGACAAGGTTGCAGAGAGAATATACAGATTCCCAGAAGTTAAAGCATGTTATCTAATGTCTGGTGGATTTGATTTAACTGTTATTATTGAAGGCAAGTCTATAAAAGAAGTATCACTTTTTGTATCTGAAAAGTTAGCTACTCAAGAGTGCGTTTTAAGTACAGCAACACATTTTGTTCTTAAAAAGTATAAAGATAAAGGTACTATTTTTGAAGAGAAAATAAGGGATGATAGGGAGGCTATATTTATATGATGATTGAGGATATGATTTTAACAAATGTAAAAAATATGCCACCTTCAGGCATAAGAAAATATTTTGATATGATTAATGAAATGAAAGATGTTATATCCCTTGGAGTAGGAGAACCTGATTATGTTACACCCTGGAATATAAGAGAAGCGGGTATTTACTCTTTAGAAAAAGGTCATACTCACTATTCTTCAAATGCAGGATTTATTGAACTTCGTTATCAGATTTCCAAGTATTTAAATAAAAGGTACGAGCTTGATTATAATCCAGAAGATCAGATTATAGTAACAGTAGGTGGAAGCGAGGGAATAGATATAGCTCTAAGAGCGCTAGTTGGACCTGGAGATGAGGTAGTTATTCCAGAACCAAGTTTTGTTGCCTACAAAGGATGTACAGTATTTACAGGGGCTACTCCTGTAGTTATAAATCTTAGAGCAGAGGACGAATTTAAGCTTACTCCAGAATTGCTTGAAAAAGCTATAACTCCAAGAACTAAGGTGGTTATTATACCTTTTCCTAATAATCCAACTGGAGCTATTATGACAAGAGAAGAGTTAGCAAAAATTGTAGAAGTTCTTAAGGATAAAGATTTAATTGTATTATCAGATGAAATATACGCAGAATTATCCTATGGGGAAAAGCATGTTTCTATAGCTAGTTTCCCAGAAATGAAGGATAAGACTATAGTAATTAACGGTTTTTCAAAAGCTTATGCTATGACAGGCTGGAGAATGGGATATGCTTGTGGTCATCCAGCATTAATAGATGCTATGAAAAAAATTCACCAATATGCTATTATGTGTTCTCCAACAACAGCTCAATATG
>JAYFRK010000440.1:0-12108 GCA_034925975.1 Clostridium sp. | reverse complement strand
ATAAAAAAATATTAAACTAATAAGAGATACGTAATTCTAAATGCAGTTTTTTGTTCTATACTATGGGGAAGTGCATTCCCTGTACTAAAAATAAGTTATTCAGAGCTGAGTATGGTACCAAGTGATATGTCAGCTAAAATTGTTTTAGCTGGTATAAGATTTTTAGGAGCATCAATAATTTTATTTTTACTAGTTTTATTAGGGATGAAGCAAAGTCTAAAAATACAAAAAAATCATGTGTTAAAGCTTCTAGTTTTAGGACTCCTTCAAACAACATTACAATACTTATTTTTCTACAATGGCCTTCAATATACTTCAGGAATGAAAGGGGCTATATTAAATTCTATAGGAAATTTTTTTGTGGTTATACTTGCACACTTTATTTATAATGATGATAAGATTAACGGTGCAAAAATAATAGGATTAATTACAGGGTTTGGAGGCATAGTACTTGTAAACTGGGGGAAGAGCCTAACTTTAGATTTTACATTTAGAGGAGAAGGATTTTTAATAATATCTGCCATATTTTCATCTATTGGAATCTTTGTAGCAAAGGATCTTTCTAAAACTATACATCCTTTTCTAGTTACTGCTTGGCAAATGTTTTTAGGATCCATAGTTCTCCTAATTTTTGGGCTACCAAAGCTGGGAGCAGGTGCAATTAAGTTTACTCCAATGGGATGGACACTTACATTATATTCAGCGGTTTTATCAGCAGTAGCCTATGCTCTATGGTATGCATTATTAAAATACAATAAAGCAGGAGAAATAACTCTTTATAAATTTGTAACACCACTATCCGGAGCTATATTATCTACTATATTTATTCCAGAAGAAAAATTTACTATATATATTTTCTTTGCATTAGCTCTAGTAAGTGCTGGAATAATAGCTATTAACTATAATCCGTATAGAAGTAAGAAAACTAGGTAAAATAAATCTATGTATGGAAAGTTTTAAATGGATGTAAAGATTAACATTCATTTAAAACAGTACCTAGCGTATAGATTAAAATTAGAATGTGGGAGTGTGTTTAGCGGTGGACTCAGCAACAATAATGCAGTTAATCTTGTTAATGGTGCTTATAGTTTTATCATCCTTTTTTTCTGCTTCTGAAACTGCTTTAACCTCATTAAGCAAAATAAGAATAAGACAGATGCTAGAAGAAGGGGTCAGAGGGGCAGATGTGATAAGCAGACTAGTAGAAAATCCAGGAAAAATGTTGAGTGCCATATTGGTAGGAAATAATGTTGTAAATATAGGAGCCTCTGCACTAGCAACATCAATCGCTATAAGCCAATTTGGAGAAAGTGGTGTAGGAATTGCAACTGGAATAATGACAATTATTGTATTGATATTTGGAGAAATAACTCCTAAAACATTGGCATCTAGAGATCCAGAGAAAGTTTCGATTATGGTTTCAAAATTTATTTATTTTATAACTATTATATTAAGTCCGGTAGTTATAGTGTTTACACAAATAACTAGTGGAATATTAAGAATCTTCGGAGGAAAAATAGATATAGAAAAGCCTTTTATAACAGAAGAAGAACTAAAGACTATGCTTGATGTAAGCCACGAAGAAGGAGTTTTAGAAGTAGAAGAGAGAAAGATGATAGATAACGTATTTGAATTTGGAGATTCTCAGGTAAAAGATGTTATGGTTCCAAGGACTGACATGGTTGCCATTGATATAGATTCAACCTATGATGAAATAATGAAAACATTTAAGGTAGAGCAGTTTTCTAGAATCCCTGTATATCAAGATAGTGTTGATAATATAATTGGAATAATACATATTAAGAACCTGGTATTTGTTGATGATAGTAAGAATTTTAATATATATGACATAATAAGAGAGCCATATTTTACTTATGAATATAAAAAAACCACTGAATTATTTGAAGAGATGAGAAAGGATAGAGTGGCACTTACTATAGTATTAGACGAATATGGTGGGACAGCTGGACTTGTAAGTATGGAGGATTTAGTTGAGGAGATAGTTGGAGAAATTGAAGATGAATATGATGAGGATGATACAGATATACAGGTTATAAAGGAAGACGAATATATAATTGATGGAAGCACTAAAATAGATTTAGTTAATGAAATGATTGGAACTGATATTGAATCAGAAGATTTTGATTCAATTGGAGGTTTTGTAATAGGTGAACTTGGAAGACTTCCGCAAGAAGGAGATATGTTAGAGCATGAAAATACTAAATTTATTATAGAAGAGATTGATAAAAATAGAATAAAAAAGCTAAAGGTATTAACTTAAAACCATAATTTATGTTATAATAAATTAAAATTTAAAATTAGGAGTGTGTTTTAATTTGGAATCAGACGGTAGTACATGGCAGTTAATTACCTTGGTTATTTTTTTAGGTTTATCAGCATTTTTCTCAGCGTCGGAAACAGCTTTAATGTCTTTAAGCAAAATAAGAATAAGACATATGGTTGATGAGAATATTAAAGGAGCAAGTTTAGTAAGTAAATTAGTAGAAAATCCAGGTAAACTATTAAGTGCTATACTTATAGGCAACAACGTGGTTAACATAGGAGCTTCTGCACTGGCAACATCCTTGGCCATAACATATTTTGGTCAAAATGGTGTTGGAATTGCTACAGCAATAATGACAGTCTTAGTTCTAATTTTTGGAGAAATTACACCAAAATCTATTGCTGCTAGAAATTCAGAAAAAGTTTCCTTAAAGGTATCAAGGCCTATATATGTAATTACCACCATATTTACCCCAATCGCATTAGTCTTTACTTATGTAACCAATGGAATAGTTAAATTGTTTGGTGGAAAAGTTGAGATGGGCAAGCCTTACATTACAGAAGAAGAGTTAAAAACAATTGTAGATGTAAGCCATGAAGAAGGGGTTTTAGAAGTAGAAGAAAAGCAGATGATATATAATGTTTTTGAGTTTGGTGATTCTCAAGTAAAAGACGTTATGGTACCAAGAACAGATATGGTTGCAGTAGAAGTTAATTCTTCTTATGAAGATATAATAGAAGTTTTTAAAAGAGAACAGTTTTCACGTGTTCCTGTGTATAAGGACACAACAGATAATATTGTAGGCATACTGCATATTAAAAACTTGGTTTTTTATGATAGCTCAAAGGGAAAATTCGACATTAATGATTATATGATAAAACCATACTTCACTTATGAATTTAAACCAACTACAGAGTTATTTGAAGAAATGAGAAAAAATAGAATAGCTATGACTGTAGTATTAGATGAATATGGTGGAACAGCAGGGATTATCACCACGGAAGACTTAGTAGAAGAAATAGTTGGTGAAATTGAGGACGAGTATGATGATGATGAACATCATGAAATAGAAGTAATTAAGGAAGATGAGTATATAGTTGATGGAAGTGCTAAAATATATTTAGTAAATGAGATGATTGGTACAAACATTGAGTCAGAGGACTTTGACTCTATTGGAGGATTTGTAATAGGCGAGATTGGCGGTTTTCCTAAAAAAGGAGAAACTGTGGAGTGTGGAAATATTAAATTTATAATAGAAGATATTGATAAAAATAGAATTAAAAAATTAAAGATTCTAACCTTAGAAGGTTAGGCGAATTTTAATGAGGCTATTCTAAGTAGGAAGTGTAAATTATTTGAAGTAATTTATACTTTCTTACCTAGAATAGCCTCTAGATATATAATGTGTTGGTGGATATACATTAAATTAGAAGCTGGTATTGCTGAAAATCTAAAGGAGAAATGTGAATGAATTTAGTAATGTATTCAAAAAGAATTATACACAATAACTTTCATGCTCTTACATCTAAGAACTTTAGACATTATTGGATTGGACAGTGTTTTTCGCTAATTGGTACATGGATGCAGAGCATAGGACAATCTTGGCTTGTGCTATCATTAACTCATTCCTCATTCCTTCTAGGAATTTTAGGGGCAGTTCAATTTTTACCATTTACACTTTTTTCATTATTTACAGGTACCATAATTGATAAATTGCCAAAAAAGAAAATTCTTTTGTTTACTCAAACTGTATCCATGTTATTAGCACTAACATTATCTATTTTGGCTTTTACCCATAAAGTTAGATATGAACACGTGCTAATATTGGCACTAATACTGGGATGCATAAATACAATAGATATGCCAACAAGGCAAGCCTTTGTAATTGAACTTGTAGGAAAAGAAGATTTAATGAATGCCATAGCCTTAAATTCAGTTATATTTAATCTAGCTAGAATTATTGGACCAACTATAGGAGCACTATTATTGGCTGCTTTTGGACCGGCCTGGTGCTTTTTATTAAATGGGTTAAGTTTTATTGCCGTTATATATGGGCTTACACAGACCAAAGTAAATTCCTATATAAGAGAAAAGAAATCAGATAAAAATGCTTTTAAAGAAGTAAAGGATGGAATAATATATATAGCTAAAGATAAGATTCTCATTCAAACAGTATTTTTGATTACAATAATGGGGATATTCGCTTTTAATTATAATGTTTTATTGCCTGTTTTTACAGAAAGCGTATTAGGACAAGGTGAAAAAACTTATGGAATATTGATGTCAGCATTAGGTTTTGGATCACTTGCAGGGGCATTATTAGTATCTTCAAGAAGCAAGAGAGGTCCTAAAATCCGCACCATGTTTATAAGTGCTATTGTAATATCTATTTTCTTAATTATGACAGGAATTAGTAAATACTACTATTTAGCTTCACTATCTCTTATAATTACAGGATTATTTAATATAAGTTTTTCAACTACAGCAAATTCTACACTTCAAATTAATTCTAAAGATGAGTACAGAGGAAGGGTAATGAGCGTATACTCAATGGTTTTTGTTGGTACAGCTCCTCTTGGAAGCTTATTTTCCGGTTCAGTGGCTGAAAAGTTTGGAGTAGTAAAAGCTTTTATAGCCAGCGGAAGTCTATCTTTAATACTAGTGCTAATAGTTATAACAGTGTTTAGAAGGAAAAATAAATAAGCTGTTTTAAAATAGAGTTGATTTTGTATAATGTTGAGAATAATTTTAAATTTAGTATAACAGTTGTAACTAATGTTACATAGTTTTCCATGAAATTCTATTATTATAGATGTATAAATTTAAAATTATATGGAGGAAGAGACATGGGAAACATATCAAATTTAAAAAGACAACATTTAGAAATACAACAGGTAGTAAATCAAATAGAAGATTTAATTAAACAAAATAATTTAGAAGATAAAGCTGCCCAGATAGCTCAAAATATAAGTATTTTAGCGGGAAAATTAAGAATACATTTAGATACAGAGGATAAATTTTTATATCCAGATTTATTAAAGGATGATAGAAGCAATCTTAGAAAAATGGCAAAGGAATATAGTGAAGAAATGGGACATATTTCTGAAGTATTTATGAATTATAAGGATAACTTTAATACCAAAAGCAAGATTATAAAGAACATGGAAGGTTTTAAAAGTGAAACAGCATTGGTTTTTAAAGTTTTAGCAAAGAGAATATCAAAAGAAGATAATGAATTGTATCCATTAATAGATAAATAATAAATTATAATACTTAGTAGTGAACTTTTTGCCGTAGATAAACGTTTAAATAATGACTAGAAGAGAGGGTGGAAATGTGGAGGAGTTAGAGCTGATTGAGAGAGCTAAAGCTGGAAATAAAAGTGCCCTTAATAGCTTACTTGTTGAAAATTACCAAATACTTAAAGGATATGTTATAAAAATGACAGGTAATCCTGAAATAGCTCAAGATATAGTTCAAGAGGCACTGTTAAAAGCAGCTGTTAACATAAAAAAATTTAATCCCAAAGCCAAATTTTCCACCTGGCTTATAACTATAGGAACAAATGTTTACAGAGATATGCTGAGAAAAGACAAACGCTTAGTGCCTATTGAAGAAGGATTTATAGCTGAAAATTGTGATACTGAAAGTAATGCTATTTCGAGAATAGAGTATAGAGAGGTTCTAAAAATACTTCAAAAGATGCCCTATGAAAAGAGAGCTGTATTTATATTGAAGCACTATTATAATTATAAATATGAAGAAATAGCAGAAATACTTAGCTGCCCTGTTGGTACTGTAAGATCTAGACTTCACAACTGTATTAAAAATATAGTTAGTGAATTAGAAGGAGGCTGATACTTAGAATGAAGAAAAATAGAGACATAAAAGACCATATTATAGATAGATACTATGGTGAAGAATATGATAAAGATTTACTAAAGGCTGATTTAAATAGAGATAATTTAAGTGAAATAGAGAAGTTTGAAGAGAAATTAAAGCGTTCTGGAGAAAAAATGGACTCTATTTCAGATATGGATTTTGATCTTGATACTAATATAATGGATATTATAGTAAAAGCTGAAGAAATAAATTACAAGAAGAAAAGCAAAAGAGAAACATTATATTTTATCTTAGCAGCATTAGGAATTCTAGGTATATTGGCAGTTGCCACAGTATTTTTAGAGGTAAAGCATATTTTATATTTGCAAATAGGCTTCATAGCTGCAGCTCCACTTATCATAGTACCTATTGTTAGAGCTGCGTTAAAACGTGAAGGGGGAACCCTATGAGTACAAAAGCAAAGTTAATAACCTTCTTATTGATAAGTCCTATTCTTTTGGCTCAGGGAATATGGGTGTTTAAGGATGCCAAAAAAAGAGGAGAAAAATACTACTGGCTTTGGGGTATATATGGACTTTTAAATACTCCAGGAAACCTTATAGTATATCTAATAGTAACTAGATTAATAATAGATGAACATAGAAAAAAGAATAATAATCCTTAAAAGTTTATGTGCAAGTTTTGCCATAGGCTTTTTTTATTTTCTTAGAATTTATAAGTGAAATAAAATGCAGAGCTTTTTTACTTATAATAAAATTTTCAAAAATGTAAAGGTTTAATTGATAAATTAATAATTGACTATAATGTTTATTGATAATATAATAATAAACATAAAGTTTTTATTGATAATATATTAAAATATGCATGCTAAAATTAATATATTATCAAAGATGGGGCATTAAAAATGGAATTTCAATAATTAGGGGGTTATATTATGGATTTATCAAAATTAGTAACATCAGTTAATACAGTTTGGGTATTGATTGCCACAGCTTTAGTGTTTTTTATGCAAGCAGGATTTGCAATGGTAGAAACAGGCTTTACTAGGGCAAAAAATTCAGGAAATATTATAATGAAAAATTTAATGGACTTTGTAATAGGATCTATAATATTTTGGATTCTCGGTTTTGGTATTATGTTTGGAAGGGATATAGGGGGATTTATAGGTGTACCAGATTTGTTTACAAGAGGAACATATGAACACTTAGGACTTGGAATTCCTCTTGAAGCATTTTTAATGTTTCAAACAGTATTCTGTGCTACAGCAGCCACAATAGTTTCAGGGGCAATGGCTGAAAGAACAAAGTTTAAATCATATTTAATTTATAGTTTTATTATAAGTGCGGTGATATATCCAATAGCAGGACATTGGATTTGGGGAGGCGGCTGGCTTTCAAAAATGGGATTTCATGATTTTGCAGGATCTACAGTGGTTCATTCTCTAGGAGGATGGGCAGCATTAATGGGAGCTGCAATTATAGGGCCTAGAATTGGCAAGTATGATAAAGAGGGCAATGCTAGAGCAAGTCCTGGACACAGTAGTACACTAGGGGCATTGGGAGTATTTATACTATGGTTCGGATGGTTTGGCTTTAATCCTGGCTCTACATTATCAGCTATAGATACAAAAGGAATTTCTCATATATTTATTACAACAAATCTGTCAGGGGCTGCGGCCACTATATTGACACTAATAATTACTTGGGTTAGGTACAAAAAGCCAGATGTGAGTATGACGTTAAATGGCTCATTAGCAGGACTAGTGGCAGTTACGGCAGGGTGTGATTTAGTAACTCCTGTGGGGGCTATAATTATAGGAAGTATAGCAGGCATATTAGTTGTGTTTGGTGTAGAATTTTTAGATAAAGTATTAAAAATAGAAGACCCAGTAGGAGCAGTAGGAGTTCACTGTTGTAATGGAGTTTTTGGAACTATTGCGGTAGGTTTATTTGCAGCTAGTGGAGATTCTTTAGGACTATTCTATGGAGGAGGATTTAAATTACTAGGTGTACAATTTATTGGAGTTTTAGCATTAGCTATATGGACATTAGGAACAACTTTTATAATGTTTAAAATTATGAATGTAACCATAGGTCTAAGAGTAAGTGCAGAAGAAGAAATAGAAGGATTAGATCTAACAGAACATGGAATAGAAAGCTGCTCAGATTTTGAAGCTAGAGCTATTTCTGAATATAAAATGCACTCAATAAAAGTAAATGTATAATTTAGGCAAATAGAATCTTTGTTTCAAATAAAGTTACAGTGAGGTGTCTCTATGAATGATAAGATTAGCAAAGTTGAAATTATAACTAGAACAAGCAAATTTGAAGAACTAAAAAAAGCATTGAATAAAATAGGAGTTACAGGAATGACTGTATCACATGTACTTGGATGTGGTATGCAGAAGGGTTTTCCAGAGTATTATAGAGGAGTTCCATTAGATATGAACTTAGTCCCAAAGGTAAAGGTAGAAACAGTAGTCTGCGAAATACCTGTAGAACTAGTCATAGAAACTGCTAAAAAAGTTTTAAATACTGGCAAAATAGGTGATGGTAAAATATTTGTGTATGATGTAGCAAATGTTATAAGAATTAGAACTGGGGAAGAAGGATGTTCTGCATTACAAAATGAATAGTGCAGATAAACAGAGTTCTTGGCTTCAGTGCCAATAGCTCTCGTTTAGTTAAGATTTCTCAATTTTATTAATATATTATAAAAAAATAGTGCAATTTAAGCAAAAATAGGATATAATTATATTAAAAATAATTATTATTAATTAATAGAAATGATTGACGTATATAATGATTAGGAGGAAGAAAATATGAGAAGTCTTGAAGAAATCATTAAAAGTATTGAAGAAGGAAGCGTAAAATTAGAATTAATTAACGATAGCGGAATATTAAATCCTTCATCAACTATAGTTGATGCAAATGAATACAAAAAAGTGCATGTAATACCAGATGAAAATGCTTTCAGAGCAATCTACGTAAAAGGTGATGAATATTTCTATGGAGAGAGAATTTATTGTGCAGATGAAGCTCAAACAGGTTCTTGTAACATAGAATATGAAAAGTTATATAAGGTACTATAACAAAGAATAAAATAAGAATAGTGCTATAAAAATGGCGGCCTTGGTAACTACAAAATAAGGTGCTAAAAATCGAAGGTATATAATTCAACAGAGAATCTTCGCTGTGTTAAGAACTTCTAGAACTTGCGCAAAATTCTCTTAATGAATTATATGCCTTCTTACTTTTAGTACCTTAAATTAGGTAAATCAAGGCCGCTATTGCTATACAAAATATATTAAGATTTTTTAAATTATTAAGACAATAGTTAATAGTTAATAGTTAAGAGTTAAGGAGAACTTTTTTCCATTAACATTGCGAAAAGTTTTTAATTATAGAAAAACAGATGTTTATCTTTTCTAAAGGAATTGCCCACAGGGCAACTAAATTTAACAAATCAAATAAAATTAAAATTTTTCGTAGCAAAGCGGAGAAAAATATCCATCACTATTCACTTTTCACTATTAGTTATTCACTAAAAAATTGCTTCGCAAAATACTTAAAGTATGTACTAAATTATAGTTCATCTATATGCTAACTATAACATTAATTACAATATAATGCATATAGCTAAACAAATACAACTTAATGAGTCATTCTACCCTTGAAACTCTCTGCATAAAAAGCATTAAGAATTAAATAAAATAAAGTGTTGCATAATAGATATAAATAAGGCTATGTTTTAGGAGATTATTGATGACCTATAATAAGGAGAATTGAAATGAAAAATGATTCATTTTTTATAAAATATAGACAAAATATAATAAAAATAATTATAGCTTTTGTGGCTATATTCCTTGTATATACAGAGGGAAGGGCGCAGCTTCAGGCATACGACTTCCACGAGGTAATGAAATTATTAGAGAGTTTAAAAACTTCAAATATAGTAGTATTGGTTATATTAGGCCTAGCAGCTGTTACCACTATGACAACATACGATTATTTTTTGATAAAAAATCTTAAATATAATTTATCCCTTTTCAAAGTATGGAAAATTTCATGGATCTCAAATACATTTAACAATTTTTTAAGCTTTGCTGGATTAACAGGTGCCAGCATAAGAACACTACTCTATAAAAAGCAAGGAATTACTACAAAAGAAGCACTATATGCAAGTATTATTCTTGCACCTTCTACAGGTATAGGACTTTCCACTGCTTCCTGGCTTGTGATATTTAATATTCTAAAAATAAGGCCCGTATTAGAACATTATAGATTTTTATGGTTTGGTGTAATTGGGTTTGCATTATATTTGCCCATATACTTTCTCCTATATGAATGGAAATGGCTTCAAGAAAGGTTTATGGCTAGAATTCATGAATACAATAAGGATCCAAAAGAGCTAAGAGAAAAATTAATGCTGTCTTCATTATTAGAGTGGACTGTAATAGGGCTTTTCTTTTGGTTTATATGTAACATATTTACAAATGAAATAAAAATTCTAGAAGCACTAGGCATTATAACAGTATCAGCAATTGCAGGAATTATGAGTTTTATACCTGGAGGCATGGGATCCTTTGATTTAATATGTCTTCTTGGACTTAAACTTATGGGAGCTCCATCTGAAAGGGGAATGGCAATTTTAATCAGTTTTAGATTGTTTTATTATATTATTCCATGGCTAATAGGTGTTGTGTTAGGAATAACAGAAATTATTGAAAGATCACCTAAAAATAATATTGAATAGTATACATAGAGAGGGTATTTCATAATATTAATTACATTGATATTTTTAAAAATAATAATTCGGAGGTAAAAAAATGAACAAAACTTTAAAAACAGTATTAATAGTAATTGCAGTGATATTACTTATAACAGTGCCTTTCATAGGAAGTTATAACAAAATGGTAACCTTAGAGCAAAATGTTGCAAAGGCTGAGTCAAACATAGATACAACTCTTCAAAGGAGAAATGATTTAATTCCTAACCTTGTAAACACGGTAAAGGGATATGCAGCTCAAGAAAAGGATATATTTACTGAAATAGCTGCTGCAAGAGCAAAACTTGGTGGAGCCCAAACAATAGATCAAAGAGCAAATGCAGATGCTGAGCTTTCTTCAGCATTATCAAGATTATTAGTAGTTGTTGAAAGATATCCAGATTTAAAATCAAATGAAAATTTTAGAGATTTAACAGTAGAATTAGAAGGCACAGAAAATAGAATTAATATAGCAAGAAAAAAATACAATGAATCCGTTGAAGTCTACAACACAACTATTAGAAGATTTCCAAATTCAATAATTGCAGGTGTTTTCAGATTCAATCAAAAGGAATACTATAAAGCTTCAGCAGGGGCAAAAGAAGTTCCAAAAGTAGATTTCACTAAATAAAGTTAGTAAAGGGGTGAATAAATGAAAAATTATAAAGATAGACTGATCAAGTTATTAATCCCCTTATTTATATTTACAATACTACTGGCAATACCATCTAAAATTGTAATTGCAGAAACTTATCCTACACCTACAAGCCTAAAGTATATAAATGATTATGTGGGGGTAGTTAATGAAGATACAAAGGAATATTTAGTATCAGTAGGTAAAGAATTAGAAGATAAAACAGGAGCTCAAGCTACTGTTGTTATAATTAGTTCACTAGATGGATATGAAATTAGAGACTATGGATATAACCTATTTAGAAAATGGGGTATAGGGCAAAGAGGAGAAAATAATGGACTATTAATTTTAATATCTATGAATGATAGAAAGTGGTCTGTAGAAGTAGGAAAGGGACTTGAAGGAGCTATACCTGATGTATTAAGTAATAGAGTTATGCAGGACACTGCAGTTCCAAACTTTAAGAACAATAATTATAATGAAGGTATAAAAAGTGCTTACTCTGTATTTGCAGACTTAATAGGAAAAGAATATGGTGTAGCTTTAGAAAAAAATGAAAAAATAAATTACAATCCTAGAG
>JAYFRK010000086.1:0-3532 GCA_034925975.1 Clostridium sp. | reverse complement strand
TTATGATATTCTGTTAAAAGAATATGATAAAATTAACACTTTAGGAAAATATACTTTTAGATAATTCTACAGCACAAAATAAGGCTTATCTTATTTTGTGCTATAATTGTTTATCTATCATGAATTGTTCTCTAAGTCTTCGCAATCCATTTTTTATAGCTTTAGCTCTAGCTTCTCCTATACCCTCAACATTATCTAATTCTTCATATGAAGCTTCCATAACTCCTTTAAGCTCCTTAAAATTGCTTATAACATTTTCAATTACATTTACAGGTATTCTAGGTATTTTGCTAAGCATCCTATATCCTCTTGGAGAAATTAACGTATCTACTAGCGGAACACCATTATATCCTAAAGCCTTAGATATAGTATCTAAATCAATAATTTCATCTGATGACATATGTTGAATTTGTTCATATATTTTATTATGTTCCATATTGTTTTGACAATAATCTCTAATTAAAAGAATTCCATCTTCCTCAACACTTCTTATAAGTTCACTTAATTGCATAGATATAAGTCTACCCTCATTGCCAAGCTCAATTATATGTCTCTCAACTTCATCTACTATTCTCATAACCATTTCTGTTCTTTGAATTGCAGTCATTACATCAAATAGAGTAACTAAGTCTTGAAACTCAAGCAAATTCAAATTTCCCATTACTCTATCTAAAACAACTACATATTTTTCAAGGGTTTGTAGTGCTTGGTTAGCTCTTGCTAGTATTACACTACTATCTTTTAATATATATTTAATGTCATTTTTATAGACAGTAATTATATTTCTTCTCTGCGAAATAGCAATTACTATACATCCTGTTTGTTTAGTAACCCTATAAGCTGTCCTATGCCTTGTTCCTGTTTCAAAAGTAGGTATAGAAGCATCCGGTATTAGTTGAGTATTTGCATAAAGTATCTTTTTTAAATCATTACTAAGAACAATAGCTCCGTCCATTTTTGCTAACTCATATATATATGAGGAACTATATTCAGAATCAATCTTAAAACCACCATCAACAAGTTTTAAAATTTCTTCAGAGTCTCCAAGAATTATAAGTCCTCCTGTTTTTGCTCTTAAAATATTGTCAAGTCCTTCTCTGAGTTGGGTTCCTGGTGCCATAATTTTTAGTATATCCATTAATTTTTTATCTTTTTCAAGTCTCATTTTGCACCTCCTCTTCTAAGTTTTATTTTTTATATTAAAAAACCTTAGTTACCGCTTCCTTTAAAGATGATACACCTATAATATTTTCGTCTTTAATTTGCATCTTTCCTTTATTTCTCGCTGGTATAACTATGTTTTCAAATCCCATTTTTATTCCCTCGTTTACCAATCTCTCGCACATTGAAATAGGTCTAACTTCTCCTGTAAGTCCCACTTCTCCAAACACAATGGTTTTATTCAACTTAAAATTTTTACCTTTAACACTAGATATTAAGGCTAATGCAAGCCCTAAGTCTCCAAAGGTCCCTTCTATATTAAGGCCTCCTACTACATTTACATATACGTCACAATTATAAAAAGGTATTCTAAGCTTTTTTTCTAATACAGCTAATATTAGGTTTAATCTTGAATTATCTACTCCAACAGCAGTTCTCCTCGGCATAACTGCTTTAGTTTCACTAACCAAAGCTTGTATTTCAACTAGGATTGGTCGAGTTCCTTCCATGATTCCAATTACTACTGATCCCTCATTATTAAAATTTGTCTCTTCTAAGAATACTTCGGATGGATTTGATATTTCTTTAAGACCTTCTTGCCTCATTTCAAAAACACCAATTTCACTAGTAGTTCCAAACCTATTTTTTAAGGTCCTCAATATCCTGAATTCCTGGGTTCTTTCACCTTCAAACGAAAGAACTGTATCTACCATGTGTTCTAATACTCTTGGTCCTGCTAATTCTCCTTGCTTAGTAACATGAGCCACTATAAATAGTGGTATATTTTTTGTTTTAGCAATTCTCATAAGTTCATTTGAACACTCTCTAACTTGTGAAACACTACCTGGTGCTGATGTAATAGAGGGCTTAAATAGAGTTTGTATAGAGTCTATAATAATAAACGCTGGATTCATGCTATCTATATGTTGTTCTATCAATTCTAAATTAGTTTCTGAAAGGATATATAGCTGAGAAGATATATTACCTATCCTATCTCCTCTTATTTTTATTTGCTCACCTGATTCTTCTCCTGATACATACAGTACCTTTCCTGACTTTTGAGCAATATTATTAGCAGTTTGTAATAACAGAGTAGATTTTCCTATACCTGGTTCTCCAGATATTAGTGTTAGGGATCCTTTTACCATTCCTCCCCCTAATACTCGATTTAATTCATTTATTCCAGTATCGTACCTCTCAAATTCTCCTGATTTTATATCCAATATACTTTCTGGTTTGTTATTACTACTTATTCCAGTACTTCTGCTTATAATCTGCGATTCTTTTTTCTCTTCCACCATGGTATTCCATGAACCACATCCCGGGCATTTTCCAAACCACTTAGGAGCCTCGTATGCACATTCTTGGCATATGAACACATTCCTATTCTTAGCCATAATTATATCACTCCTATTTATTTGTACAAATTAATATTATACAATACTTTAATACAAAATTGTAATGAAATACAAAATTTTTTATTAAATTTATATTAGTACAAATACTACCTCATATATAATCGCGTACTTATATGTAAAAATATCTAAATATAATTTTGAAACCGGCAGTCAGTGCTATCCTGATTCTGCCGGTTCCTATATCATAACTAACTTAATTTTTTAAATACTAACTTGTTATCTTCTACTGAAGCAAGAACATTGTCTCCTCTTTTTATACTTCCTTTTAAAATCTCCTCTGATAATTTATCTTCTACAGTTTTTGTTATAGCACGTCTTAAAGGTCTTGCTCCATAAGTAAGATCAACTCCTTCTTTTGCTAACATTTTTTCTGATTCTTCATCAAATTCAATATTTATTTCCTGTTTACTTAATCTGTAACCTACTTCTTTCAACATTAATTTAACTATATGTCTTAAATGTTTCTCTTCTAGAGCATGGAATACGATTATATCGTCTATTCTGTTTAAAAACTCAGGTCTAAAAGAATTCTTAAGTTCTGCCATTACATTTTCCTTCATTCTTTCGTATTCACTTTCCGATACATCCTCTGAAACTGAGAAACCTAAAGACTTTTGTCTATTTATTGTTGAAGCACCTACATTTGATGTCATTATTATTATTGTATTTTTGAAATTTATTGTTTTACCCTTTCCATCTGTAAGTCTACCATCTTCTAATATTTGAAGAAGAATATTAAATACTTCCGGATGAGCTTTTTCAATTTCATCAAATAGAACTACTGAATAAGGCTGTCTTCTTACTTTTTCAGTTAATTGACCTCCCTCATCATATCCTACATATCCTGGAGGAGATCCGATAAGCCTTGATACAGCATGCTTTTCCATATATTCAGACATATCAATTCTAATTATATTATTTTCCTCTCCAAACATGGCTTCTGCAAGAGCTTT
>JAYFRK010000240.1:0-9083 GCA_034925975.1 Clostridium sp. | reverse complement strand
GGGAAAGAAGTTCTGACCATAGAAGGATTTCAGCAAACTGAAAGATATAATGTATTAAAGGATAGTTTTGAAGAAGCTGGAGCAGTTCAGTGCGGATTTTGTACTCCAGGAATGATTATGGCATCAGAGGCATTATTAAGCAAAAATCCTCATCCTAGTGAAGATGAAATAAGAGAGGGATTATCGGGCAATTTATGCAGATGCACAGGCTATAACATGATTATAGATGCTATAAAACTTGCTGAAAAAAGAGGTGACGGTCTATGGTAAAGGCATATAGAGCTAATAGCCTAACAGAAGCATTAGAAATAACCAACAAGGAAGAATGTTTACTTTTTTCAGGTGGTACAGATTTAATGGTTAAAAATAAACAGTGGTCCGGGGTAGAACCTAGTTTTAATGAAAATGTAGTTTTTATTGGACATCTTCAAGAGCTTAAGAAGATTCAGATTAATGATGAAATTTTAACCATAGGGGCTGCATGTACATGTACTGACATTGCGGAAAGTTTTATAGTCCCTGAATATTTTAAAGAAGTATTCTTGCTTATGGCGTCACCAGCTATAAGAAATATTGCTACTATAGGCGGAAATATATGCAATTCATCTCCGGCGGGAGATAGTTTACCTTTACTTTATGCTTTGGATGTTGAATTAGTAATTAATAGTTTATATGGAACAAAAACAGTACCAATAAGTGAATTTATATTAGGACCAGGA
Organism: Clostridium sp.; assembly: GCA_034925975.1. Lineage (GTDB taxonomy): Bacteria > Bacillota > Clostridia > Clostridiales > Clostridiaceae > Clostridium_H. Next base: position 8,364 of record JAYFRK010000240.1, on the reverse strand, counting down.
AAGAACCGTTTGAAAAATAATGAAATCTTGTCAGATATAAAGATTAAGCTAAGTAACTTTAATAATATTTTTTATAAGAAGGTAGGGACTAGAAGGTCTACAGCTTTGTCTAAAATATCATTTATAGGATTAGCTAAGGTAAATGATAAAAATATAGAAGACATAAAAATAGCGTTTGGGGCAGTGGCACCAACTACAATAAGAAGTAGAGATATAGAGGGAAAAATTATTAATATGATATCTGAATCAAAAGAAGTATATGATATAAAATCCATAAAGCAAATGTATTCTGAACTCATCAATCCAATAAGTGATCAAAGATCTACTGCAGATTATAGAAAAAAAACTGCTCTAAGACTATTAGAAAAATTCCTAATTAGTCTAATAGAGGATAATTAAAATACTTAATCCGACGACAAGTATCTATTATCTTATGAATAAGACAATAGATACTTGTTCATAAATTTTATATAAGAGAGGAGAAAACTTTTATGGATATGTATGAAGAAATATATAAGCTGAAAAAGAGTTCTAAAGAAGGAGTTCTAGTAACTGTTGTTCAGAGAAAGGGACATGGTCCTGCTAATGTTGGAAAAAAGATGTTGGTATATAGAGATGGAAGTAAGAAGGGAACTGTAGGAGGAGGAGAACTAGAGTATTTTGCTATAGAAAAGGCAGTGGATATATTTAAAGAAAAAAAACATTCAATGGTAAGCTACGATTTTACTGGTGAAAACCTAACTAAGGCAGATGTTTGTGTGGACATGATTTGTGGAGGCCTAGTCACTCTATATTATGAATATATAGGGATAAGCCCTAGAATATACATATTAGGCGCTGGGCATGTGGGAAAATGCCTAGCAGACATATTAATACATTTAGATTATACCACTACAGTAATTGACGATAGAGAGGAGGTTGCTAGAGAAATCGCTAGAGAACATGAAGTACTAGTAGGTGACTATTCAAGTATAGTAAAGGAACTTCAAATACCTGATGAGAGTTATGTTGTAGTCACTGGATATACTCATGAAATTGATTATGAAATGCTGAAGGCTATCTACAGCTCAAAATGTAAACCTAAATATATTGGACTTTTAGCATCGGAGAGAAAAGCCAGAATTATTATTGAAAAGTTAAAAAATGAAGTAGGAAAAGATATAGATTTAAGTGTTTTATATGCTCCAGTTGGAATAGATATAGGTGGAGATTCTCCTGAGGAAATAGCACTATCTGTAATAGCTGAAATACAAGCGATAAGATACAATATTCAGGGGAATAAGCATTTAACAAAAAAATGGAGCTAATTTATATATTATCAAAATGATAATATATATACCTGTATAATGCATAAAATAATGAGTAAAATTATGAAAAAAGTAGTTATCAGTGTGATAAAAATTATCACATTGATAACTATTTTTATATAGTGAATTCTATAAAATGTAGATAATATGTACTGTAATAAGTTGGCATAAATAATGCTATTCATATAAGAGTAAAGGAAGGGGGATGAATATGGGGGAAAGAATTCAATGGATAAAAAATGCCAGAGCAAGGAAGATAGATAATAAGGTTTCAGTGGATTATCTAAGCGCTGAAGAAATAAAAAAAGTAAAAGGCTTTCATGAAAGCTTCCATATGTATAGCCCGACGCCATTAGTTTCACTGAAAAATTTAGCCGAGCATTTAGGAATATCTAATATATTTGTAAAAGATGAATCTTACAGATTTGGACTAAATGCTTTTAAGGTGTTAGGCGGCTCTTATGCAATAGGAAAGTTTGTATCAGAGAAGTTAGGTGTAGATATATCTGAAATGAGCTTTGACGAACTTCGAAGCAATGAAACAAAGGATAGAATAGGAGAAATTACTTTTACCACAGCTACAGATGGAAATCACGGAAGAGGAGTTGCTTGGGCTGCACAGCAGTTGGGACAAAAGGCGGTGGTATATATGCCTAAAGGTTCTTCAAAGATAAGACTAGACAATATAAAGGCTACTGGAGCAGAGGCATATATAACAGAATTAAACTATGATGATGCTGTTAGATTATCATTAGAAAATGCAAGAAAGTATGGTTGGCAGATTATTCAAGATACAGCTTGGGAAGGGTATGAAAATATACCACTTTGGATTATGCAGGGTTATACAACAATGATGTTCGAAGTTGCAGAACAACTTGTAGAATATGGTGTAGAAAGACCAACTCATGTATTTATTCAAGCCGGGGTTGGATCTCTTGCAGGTGCAGTACAAGGGTGTGTTGCATCTTACTATAATGGAGAAAGACCTATTACGGCAGTAATAGAACCTAATAAAGCAGACTGCATGTACAGATCAGCAGTAAATGGGAAGATCACTAATGTAACAGGACATATGGATACTATAATGGCAGGACTTGCTTGCGGAGAGCCTAATCCTATGGGATGGAAAATTTTAAAAGACTATTGTGATCTTTTTGCATCATGTCCAGATAATATAGCTGCAAATGGTATGAGAGTATTAGGTAATCCTATGGGCGAAGATAAAAAGATTATATCAGGAGAGTCTGGAGCAGCTACCATGGGATTTTTGTATACAATACTGACAGATAATAAGTATAGAGTAATAAAAGAAATGCTAAATATTAATGAAAGTTCAAAAATACTTCTTATAAGTACAGAAGGAGATACTGACCCTGAAAACTATAGAAAAATAGTTTGGGATGGAAAATATCCATATAACCAGTGAGGGAAATATTATGTCAATAATTATTAAGAATGGAACAATAGTAACTGCCAGTGATACGTATATAGGAGATATATACATTGAAAATGAAATTATTAAAGAAATAGGGATAAATATAGAAAGATTAGCTGATGAAATAATAGATGCTAAAGGCAAGTATGTAATTCCTGGAGGAGTAGATGTCCATACACATTTTAATTTAGATGTGGGAATAGCTAGATCTAACGATGATTTTTATACAGGTACAGTAGCTGCAGCCTGTGGAGGAACTACTTGTATAGTAGATCACATGGGATTTGGTCCAAAAGGATGTAATTTACAGCATCAAGTCAACGTGTATCATGGATACGCAGATGGGAATGCTGTAATAGATTATGGATTTCATGGGGTAATTCAGCATGTTAATGATGATATATTAAAAGAAATGAGTGAAGTATTGAAAAATGAGGGGATACCTAGCTTTAAAATATATCTAACCTATGATTATAGAGTAGATGATGAAGGTGTCATAAAGGTACTTTTAAGGCTTAAAGAATTAGGTGGAATTACAACAGTTCACTGTGAAAATAATGATGCTGTAAACTATCTTAGAAATTATTATGTAAAAAACGGATTAACCTCACCAATTTATCATGCACTAAGCAGGCCTTGTGAATGTGAAGGAGAGGCCATAAATAGGATGATTAATCTAGCAGCTATTGCAGGAGATGCTCCACTATATATAGTACATTTATCCACATCAATAGGTCTTGATTATATAAAACTAGCCCATAATAGGAGACAGCAGGTATATGCAGAAACGTGTCCACAATATCTCTTCTTAGATGAGGAGAAATATAATGAGGCTAATAATGGTGGACTTAAGTATATTATGAGTCCACCACTTAGAAAAAAAGAAAATCAGGAACACTTATGGAATGGACTTAGAGATGGAAATATTCAAACAGTTGCAACAGATCATAGTCCATTTGCTTTTAGTAAAGATAAGCAGAGAGGAAAAGATGATTTTACTAAATGTCCTAATGGAGCTCCAGGTGTAGAAGAAAGGATGCCTCTTATGTTTTCAGAAGGAGTAATGAAGGGGGAAATAAGTATTACCAAATTTGTAGATGTATGCTGCACAGCTCCAGCAAAAATATTTGGATTATATCCTAAAAAGGGGACTATCCAAGTAGGGTCAGATGCAGACATAGTTCTTATTAATCCCAATAAAGATGTAACTCTAACAAAACATATACTTCATGGAAATGTAGACTATACAGCTTATGAAGGTTTTAAGCTTAAAGGATATCCAGTAATGACTATGGTAAGAGGCAGGATAATAGTAAGAAACAATGTTTTTATAGGAGAAAAAGGCTATGGAAGATTTATAAAGAGAAATAAAAAGATCAATAATTGGGGGGAGTAATGTGTCAAAGGATTTAAAGGTTGATGAAGTTTTAAAACTGGCAGAAAAATATAAGGATGACATGAGTAAGTTTCTAAGAGATATGATAGCTATTCCCAGTGAAAGCTGTAGAGAAGAAAAGGTAATTTTAAGAATAAAAGAAGAAATGCAAAAGGTTGGATTTGAAAAAGTAGATATTGATCCTATGGGAAATATTTTAGGATATATAGGCCATGGAAGGCATGTAATTGCTATGGATGCTCATATTGATACTGTTGGAGTGGGAGATGCTAATCTTTGGAATTACAACCCTTATGAAGGATATGAAGATGAAGAGATAATCTTAGGAAGAGGAGCAAGTGACCAAGAGGGTGGTATGGCATCCATGGTTTATGCAGGAAAGATAATAAAAGATCTAAACCTTGAAGATGATTACACACTAATAGTTACAGGAACAGTTCAGGAGGAAGACTGTGATGGATTGTGCTGGCAATATATTATAAAGGAAGATGAGATTAAACCTGAATTTGTAGTTATTACTGAACCTACTTCCTGCAATATATATAGAGGACAAAGAGGAAGAATGGAAATAAAAGTTACAACTCCTGGAGTGAGTTGTCATGGTTCTGCTCCAGAGAGAGGAGATAATGCAATATTTAAAATGGCGCCTATATTAACTGAGCTAAGAGCGCTAGCTGAAAATCTTAAAGATGATGAATTTTTAGGGAGAGGAAGTTTAACAGTATCTGAAATATTTTTCTCATCTCCATCAAGATGTGCAGTAGCTGATGGTTGTAGTATTTCCATAGATAGAAGGTTAACAGATGGAGAAACTTGGGAGCATGCTCTTCAACAAATTAGAAATCTTCCATCTGTAAAGGCAGCAAAGGCAGAAGTAGAAATGTACACTTACGAAAGACCATCATATACAGGATTAGTATACCCTACAGAATCCTATTTCCCTTCATGGGTTCTACCAGAAGAGGATGAGGCATGTAAGACACTAGTAGATTCTTATAAAAAATTGTTTAAAGAAGAACCATTTGTAGATAAATGGACATTTTCAACTAATGGAGTTTCAATAATGGGAAGGTATGGAATACCATGTATAGGATTTGGGCCAGGACATGAAGACCAAGCTCATGCACCAAATGAAAAGACATGGAAAAGCGAGCTGGTTAAATGTGCTGCTATGTATGCAATTATTCCAAAATTATATGTAAATAAGTATGGAAACAAACAAAAATAAAACAAAAATAGAAACAATTTAAAAGATTAAGGAGGATTCTATAATGCAAACAGTATTCAGAGGAAGACATTTTATAACACTAGAGGACTATACTAAAGAAGAAATTGAAACTATGCTTGAAGTAGCATGGGATTTAAAGAAAAAGATGGCTATGGGAGTTGCAACTCCATATTTACCATATCAAACTATGTTTTTAATGTTCTTTGAACAGTCAACTAGAACAAGAAACTCTATGGAAGCAGGTATAGCTCAACTTGGAGGACATGCAAACTATCTTGATACAAGTACTATGCAAATTTCCCATGGAGAATCTGCAAAGGATACAGCTGTAATACTTTCAAGATTTGGTCATGCTATAGCATGTAGAAACTGCTTCTGGGGAGTAGGAAATAAATATTTAAGAGAAATGGCTGAGCACTCTTCAGTTCCAATAATGAATCTACAATGTGATCTTTATCACCCAATGCAAGGTCTTGCAGATCTTATGACAATAAAAGAAAAATTTGATGATACAAAACGCTTAAAGGTTTCTGTAATTTGGGCTTACGCAACTACCCATAAAAAACCAATATCAGTTCCGGTATCTCAAGTGTTATTATTCCCAAGGTTTGGCATGGATGTAACTTTAGCTTATCCAGAAGGATATGATCTACCAGATTGGGTAATAGAAAAAGCTAAGAAAAATGCAGAAGAAAATGGTGGAAGCTTTAGAATAACTCATGATATGGAAGAGGCGTATAGAGGAGCAGACGTAGTAATCCCTAAAAACTGGGGAAGCTGGGTTAACAACCAAAGCAATGAAGTTGTAGATGATTTACTAGAATCCTATAATGGATGGAAGTGCACAGAAGAAATGATGGCTCTTACTAATAAAAATTCTATATACATGCATGCGCTTCCAGCAGACAGAAATAACGAAGTTGAGGATTCAGTAATAGATGGACCTCATTCTGTAGTTTATGATGAAGCAGAAAATAGAATTCATACTGCAAAAGCTGTTATGGTTCTTACAATGGGAGGAAAATAAATGAAAATAGTTTTAGCCTTGGGGGGAAATGCACTTCAATTAAACCCTAAGGATGCCTCTTCAGACAGTCAACTTGAAACTTGTGGAAAAACAGCTAAGGCTATAGTGGATTTAATTGAAGAGGGCCATGATATATCTATAGTACATGGAAATGGCCCTCAAGTAGGACAAATTGTCAGTTCTGTTGAATCAGCATATAAGTGTGATTCAGAAACAAATATATTAATGCCTTTAGATGTTTGTGGTGCATATTCACAAGGATATATAGGATATCATCTTCAAAATTCTATTGAAGATGAGTTGAAATTTAGGAATTTACAAAAGGCAGTTGGAACTATTATTACTCAGGTAATAGTAGACATAAACGATAGTGCTTTTGACAATCCAACAAAACCAATTGGAAGGTTTTATTCAAAGGAAGAGGCAGAAAAACTAGCGAAGGAAAATGGCTATATCATGAAAGAAGATGCTGGAAGAGGATATAGAAGAGTGGTGCCATCACCTAAGCCCATGGATATATTAGAGAAGCAAACCATAAAATCAATGGTTGACTCTGGAATAGTAACAATATCCTGTGGAGGAGGAGGAATACCAGTAGTATATGAAGGTGAAAAAACTAGGGGAATTGCAGCTGTTATAGATAAAGATTTTGCAGCAGAAAAGTTGGCAGAAATAATAAATGCTGATATGCTATTAATATTAACTGCTGTGGATAGAGTTTGCATTAATTATAATAAGCCTAACGAAAGTGAATTATCAGAAGTTACAGTTGCAGAACTAGATGAGTATATAATTCAAGGACAGTTTGCTCAAGGAAGTATGCTGCCTAAGGTTGAGGCTGCTAAAAAGTTTGTACTTTTTGGAGAAAATAAAGCTGCTATAATAGCTTCTTTAAATAAAGCTAAAGATGCAGTAAGAGGATTAAGTGGAACCAGAGTAATCAAAAATAGAACTATACTTTAACAAAACAAAAACAACAGGTGGGCAATATAAAGCATAAACCTCCTTTAATAATAATATATAATATTAGGAGGTGTCATAGATGAAAATAGAATTTTTTTACAAATGCAAAGATGGCCGCGTTATAGGAAAAGAAGCTGAATGTAAAGAAAAGTTAGACGACAATGTAGACGAGAGAATAAAAAATATAAAAAATTATACTGAAAAGTTAGAGAATAATGAATATTACGGTGAGAGTGTTTTAGAGTTAGATGAATAAAATAAAAGGGCTTGAATCCTTATAGTATAACTAAGAATTCAAGCCATTTTTTTACCATGAAAAGTTTATTCGTAGAAAAATTTTGATAATTCTTTTGTTGCAGAAGCTATGTCATCGCTGCCTAAAATACAGGATATAACTGAAAGCCCGTTAACTCCAGTGGATATAACTGACTTAGCGTTTTCATGGTTTATTCCACCTATAGCCACAGAAGGTATATTGATATTATCTACAATATGTTTTAGCCCTTCAAGTCCCATAGGTTCTTTAATATCTTTCTTAGTACCAGTATAGAAAACGGCACCAAGACCAACGTAATCAGCACCAGCTTCTTGTGCTTCTAGAGCTTCTTCTAAAGTATTGGCTGAAATTCCTATTATTTTATCTTTTCCTAGTATTTTTCTAGCAAATTCTATAGGCATATCACTTTGACCAAGGTGCACTCCATCAGCATCTATAGCTAAGGCTATATCAATTCTATCGTTTATTAGTATAGGAATATTATATTTTGATGTAATTTCTTTAACTTCTTTTGCAATCTCATAAAATTCTCTTGTAGATACATCCTTCTCTCTTACTTGTACTAGTGTTACTCCAGATTTTATAGCATCTTCAACACATTGCTTTAAGCTTCTTCCGTTTAAAAAGGATCTATCAGTAATTAAATATAATTTATAATCTATATCCATTGAATTTTACCTTCCTTTACAATATCTTCACCTTTTAATAAATATATTTCATCTATAAGTTTA
>JAYFRK010000573.1:0-5484 GCA_034925975.1 Clostridium sp. | reverse complement strand
TTTAGGAGTAATTAAGGATATTGCAAAAAAGATGAATATCTGCGAAAATGGATATAGGGTAGTTGTAAATTGTGGCAAAGACGGAGGTCAAGAAGTACCACATATTCATTTTCATATATTAGGTGGAAAAAGTTTAAGTTTGCCACCAGGCTAGCTATATGAAAATTGAGTTAAGCTGTGAAAATAGTTGACAGGTTGTAAAATAATGTTGTATAATTACCAATGTGCTATTTTGCCCTCGTAAACTTCGAATACTTAGGTTTCAATACTGCTAGGGAGGGAGGGATAATCGGTGTCAGAAGTTAAAATAAGAGAAAATGAATCATTAGAGAGTGCACTTAAGAGATTTAAAAGATCTTGTGCAAAAGCAGGTGTTTTATCAGAAGTTAGAAAGAGAGAACACTATGAAAAGCCAAGCGTAAAAAGAAAGAAAAAATCAGAAGCTGCAAGAAGAAGAAAAACAAAGGTAAGATAAGAATTATTGAAAGAGGGTATCTCAAGTATGTCTCTTAAAGAAAGATTACAAGAAGACTGGAAGAACTCAATGAAAAGTAGAGATAAGTTCAGAGCCAGTACTATAAGCATGGCAAAAGCCGCTATTTTACAAGCTGAAAAAGTTGATAATAGAAGCTTAGATGATGATGAAATTATTGATATTTTATCAAAAGAAGTAAAACGTAGAAAAGAAGCTGCTGCCGAATTTCAAAAGGCTAATAGACAAGATTTAGTTGATGAAGCTAATTCTGAAGTAGAGATATTATTGGAGTACCTTCCTAAGCAGTTGACCGAAGATGAAATTGCTGATATAGTTCAACAAGTAATTTATGAGACCGGGGCAAATAGTATGAAGGATATGGGAAAAGTAATGTCGGCTGCTATGGCTAGATTAAAAGGTCGTGCAGACGGATCACTTGTAAGCTTAATTGTAAAACAAAACTTAAATTAAAATAATGGCTGAAAAAGCTTGTTTTAAGGTCCAGTGAAAACTGGATCTTTTTATTTTGCGCTAATTTAGTAATTTATTATAACTGAAATTCATAAATTATTATGGAAGAAATTATTAGGGGAGCATAAATGAAAAATAAATTTTATAGGACGAAGGAAAATTTTGCACAAAAACTCGGCTTGCCAAGAGATGTTGTTTTGGATATTCCTAAAATAATTATAACTGGTGATAATGAAATAGTTATCGAAAATCATAAAGGAATAATAATGTTTAAAGAAGATGAAATTAAAATAAATTCAAATGTAGGTGTTATATCGGTTCAAGGTAAAAGTTTAGAAATATTATTTATAGGGGGAAGTACTGTAATTATAGGTGGTAAATTTAAAGATATAAAATATGAGGGGAATATGTTATGAGTAAGTTTAATTTTAATAAATATAAAAAGGGAATAATAACTATAGAGATTAAATCTATTGTTCCAGAAAAGTTTATAAATCTTTTATGGAAAAATAATGTTAGCATAAGGAATGTAACTAGAAAAGATATTACTACATTCTGTTTTGATACAAGCCTCAGCAATTATAGCACAATAAAAGATATAGCAAAAAGAACAGATACAAAAATAAAAATAGTTAATAGAAGGGGCATAGCCTTTTTCATGATAAAGAATAGAAAAAGACAAACTTTATTAGGAGGTATAATTTTATTTGTAGGAATTATATACTATCTTTCTACTTTTCTATGGCATATAAATATTAGCACAGAGAAAAATATAACCCCATATGAAGTTAGAAGTCAGTTGAAAACCCTTGGAATTAAGCCTGGTATAGATAAGAATAAGGTAGATGTATATAAGCTAGAAGAGAAAATTATGAGTGGAAATGCAGATATAATGTGGGTTAGAGCAAGAGTTGAAGGTTCTAGACTAAATATTAGCATAGCTGAAAGACAAGAACCTCCAGAAGTTTTAAATGATAAATCTCCTTGCAATGTTGTAGCTAAGAAAGACGGAGAAATAATAAGAGTATATAGTAAAGCAGGTACTTCAATTATAAAAAGTGGAGATGTGGTTAAAAAGGGAGATATTCTTGTAAAAGGGGAACAGGGTAAAGAGGATAATATATACTTAGTACATGCAGAAGCAGAAGTAATCGCTAGAACTTTTTATGAAGAAAAAAAAGAGATACCAACAACTGTTTTAGACAGAGAAAAGACGGGGAATACAGATAAAGATATATATTTAGATATATTTGGTAAAAAAATTTATCTTAAAAAAGGTAAGAATAAATTTAAAGTTCATGATACAATATTAATAGATAAACCTATACTAAAACAAAATGTATATTATGAGGTAAATGAAAAAAATAGAAGCTTAGATAAGAATGAAGCTATAGATAAGGCATCTAATGAACTTTTCTCAAACATAATTGTAAAGTTAGATAAATCTGTTAAAATAGTAGATAAGATAGTTGATTCTAAACAAAATGGTGATAAATATGAGGTAAGGGTTGTTTTAGTTGTAGAAGAGAACATTGCTGAATTACAAAAGATAGATGAAGTTATAGAACATGAAAACAAAAATATTAAAGAAGAAAAAAAGCAATAAAGAAGAATAAAGTAAATATCCTAAGATAAACCTTAATATGAACAAGGACGTGATATATAAGTGGGTAATATTAAATATACTATAGAAAATAATCATGTTAAAAAAATACTAACTTTTATATTAACCTTTATTTTCATTACTGGTATAATAATAACCTCTTTAGTTACTAAAAAGTATATCTTAAAAGAAGGAGATATAGCAAAGTCTGATATAAAAGCACCGAAAGAAGTAACAGATACACTTAATACAAAAGAAAAGCAGCAACAAAAAGAAGAGTCCGTTCCACTACAATACAATAAGAACTTAGAGATTAAAAAAGAAGCTTTAGAGCAGATTGATAATCTATTTTTTCAAGCCAATAAATTATTGGAAACTACTTTAAATGAAGAGGCAAAGATAGAAAAGCTAAAAAAAGATGTGCAAATCAGTTTATCAGAAGAGGAAGTTAAAACTCTAGTAAGTCTTGATAAAGCACAGCTTAAAGTTTTGCAAGAAAAACTAAATGATATAATGAATAAGGTTTTAGATTTTGATATAAGAAAAGATAATGAAGAAGACTTGAAAAAAGCTCAGGACGTTATATCAGTTAAATTTAATAGTTCTAAGCTTTCAAGGACTCTTAGAGATCTAGGAATCAGAATAGGAACTTTAGAAATAAAACCTAACTTCTTTTATGATGAGGAAAAAACTAACGAATTAAAGGCTGAGGCAAGAAAATCAGTGCAACCAGTTACAATTAAAAAAGGCCAGATTATTATAAAAGAAGGAGAGCCAGTAACAGAAAGGGACCTAGTAATACTTGGAGATTTAGGGTTGCTTGATAATAATGATAACAAGTACATATATATTTCTGTAATTGCATTAGTACTTTTATCTATGTTTTTACAGTGGTTCTATTTGTACAAATACTATAGATATATTTATAACGATTCAAATAAAATAGTTTTAGTTAACGTTTTAACATGTGTTTCTATACTATTGGCAAGAACACTATCCATAATTTCGCCATTTTTAATACCTCTGGCATGTGTACCAATGCTATTCACTCTTTTGATAAATTATAAGGTTTCAATAACTTCTAATATAATAAATTGTATTCTTATAAGTGCTGTTGTTCAATTTAATATTGAAATAACTCTACTAGCAATATTAAATAGCATACTTGGAGCTGTTGCATTAAAAAAACTACAACAGAGAAACGACATTCTCTATGCGTCTTTATTTGTAGGAATAATGAATTTTATACTAACTTTAAGTGTAGGATTCCTATTGAGTAATAACGTATTAGAAGTACTTAAGAAGGGTGGATATTCTTTTGCAGGAAGCATAACGGCAGCTATATTGACAATTGGATTTTTACCTCTTTTTGAAACTACTTTTGATATTGTAACTACCATAAAGCTTTTAGAGCTATCAAATCCAAATCATCCACTGCAAAAGAGGTTGCTTTTAGAAGCACCGGGAACATATCATCATAGTATTCTAGTTGCAAATTTAGCTGAAGTGGCAACTGAAAAAGTAGGGGGGAATCCAGTACTTGCTAGAGTTTCTGCTTATTATCATGATATCGGAAAAATTAAAAGACCTATGTTTTTTAAAGAAAATCAGGTAGGTAAAGATAATCCTCATGATAAAATTAATTCTAATTTAAGTACTTTAATTATAACATCTCATATTAAAGATGGACTAGAATTAGCAAAAGAGTATAAACTTCCTAAAGTTATAGGAGATGCAATACAACAACACCATGGAACATCTCTTGTAAAATATTTTTATATAACTGCTAAAAATAATAGCGATAAACCTGAGGAAGTTAAGGAAGATGACTTTAGGTACCCAGGCCCAATACCAGAAAGTAAAGAAGCTGCAATTCTTATGCTGGCAGATGGAGTAGAGGCTGCAGTAAGATCAATAAGTGAGCCTACTAAAGGTAAAATAGAAGAAATGGTAAATAATATAATAAAGGATAGATTAAATGAAGGGCAATTGGATAATTGCGATTTGACGCTTAAAGAATTAAATGAGATAAGGACATCTTTTTTGAAAGCACTATCGGGAATATATCATCAAAGAATAGAATATCCTACTGAAAAGTAATATATTTCATCAACAATCTTACAAAGGAGAATGGATATGGTATATATAGACAATAGACAAAACAAAATAGAAGTTAAAGATGAAATAATTGATAATGTAGATAAAATAATAAACCATGCTTTAAAAGAAGAAATGGTAAATATAGAGACTCAAGTAAGTGTAATATTTATTGATAATCATCAAATAAAAGAAATAAATAAAGAGCAAAGGAATATTGATAAAGTTACAGATGTATTATCTTTTCCAATGTTATATTATCCAGAAGGTAAAGTTTACAAAGAAGTCTATTTAGATTATAAATTTGGAGCTGAAGACATAGATGATGGAGAATTGGTTTTAGGGGACATCGTATTATCATTAGAGAAAGCATTAGAGCAAAGTGAAGAATATGGTCATTCTTTCATGAGAGAAGTGTGTTATCTTACAGTACATTCAATTCTGCATTTACTAGGATATGATCATATGAATGAAGAAGACAAAAGCAGAATGAGAAAAAGAGAAGAGGAAATATTAGAAAAATTTAATGTGAAGAGATAAGTATAGGTAGTAATAATTTAGTAGTTAAAAGCATTTATATTGTGATTAATTATGTGACATGCACCATTGTAAGGTTGCATGTCAATATTTTACACAAAAACGAATTACTATTTAGATATTCTAACTTAATTATAATTATTAATTATACCCAAAGAAATTAGGTGGTGGTTTTTATAAAAAAGGTAAAAAAACTTGTAGATAGCTTTAATTATGCTATTGAAGGAATGATATACACAGTAAGAACTCAGAGAAACATGAAAATACATATGGTGGCAGCCCTAATAGTTTTAAGTGCATG
>JAYFRK010000193.1:0-4468 GCA_034925975.1 Clostridium sp. | reverse complement strand
CTCAACAATCTTTAAAACAGCCTTAACTTACTAATGGAAAGTTTTAAATGAATGTAAAAGTCAACATTCATTTAAAACAGAGTATAATAAGTATAATCATATAGGAGAAGCATTTATGGATATAAAAAAAGCTACTGAAATTATTGAATCATTAGGAGTAATAGGAGTAAATTATAAAGGAGATTCTGTTTGACTAGAAAACATTAATGAAGAAAGTAATACAGTTAGAGTTAAAAATATGAAGACAGATAAAGAATTAAATGTAGATATAAAAGATTTAGAAGAAGATTAATTTTATGCCCTGGAGGAATCCAGGTTTTTTATTTTTTGAACATTAGTTATTACGTGAGTTTACAGAGTATTACAATACATGTATAATTTATATATGATAGCAAAAGGAGGAGAATGTATGAAGAATAATACTAAATATGTAAAATTTGCATTAGCACTATTTGTATTAGTATTTGTGGGGAGAAGTACTAGTTTTGCAAAAGATATAGAGTTACCTGAAAAATCAACAACAGATCAATTTAAAATATGGACTATAAAATTTAATAAAAACATAGATTATACGCATTATTTTCAAAATATTAGTATTGAAGATGAAAGAGGAACAAAATGTCTAATAGAAAAGAGTACGATATCCAATAATACAATTACTATTTTTCCACCAGAAAGAGGATATAGAGATGGAACTTTCTATATAAAAATAAACAATGGAATAAAATCAAAAGATAATAAAATTTTAAAAGATACATATACAATGAAGTTTACTGTAAAAAAATCATCTAATGAAAATAATGAGGAAGTAGTAATTGTAGATAATTATAATAAATTAAGTTCAGTATTTAAAAATAATATTAAAAATTTTAAAATTGTAGACAATAACGTCAATTTAGTATATAAGAAAGCTAATGAAATATTACATTTAATTATTAAACCAGATATGTCAGATTTAGAAAAAGAAATAGCTATTCACGATTATGTTGTTAAAAATACAGTTTATGATTATAAAAATTATTTGAATAATACAATACCGCCTGAATCCTATAGTGTATATGGAGTTCTAATGAAAGGAATAGGAGTATGTGATGGATATGCTAAAACAATGGACTTGCTCTTGAATATGGCTGGAATTGAGACTTATATTATTGGAGGTAAGGGATTAGGGGAACCTCATGCATGGAATATAGTTAAAATTGATGGAGAGTACTATCATCTAGATTCTACTTGGGATGACCCTGCACCAGATATGGGACCTAATTATGTAAGGCATACATATTTAAATCTTTCAGACAAAGAAATGAGTCGTTCCCATTCATGGGATATAGCCAGTTACATAAGATGTGATAGTAAGAAGTTTGATAATCTATCAACCTTAAATTATGATCATAGTGAAAATGGCTTTGTTTTTTATATAGGAAATGAAAAAAATATATCACCATTTTGTAAATGCGTATATAGGTTGAATTTAAAAAATAGTAATATAGACAAGATATTTAGTGGTGAAATATTTGATATAAATTTTGATAGCGGGTATATGTTTTATATAGATAAGGATAAGCGTTCACTTAGCAGAATTAATTTAGATGGAACTGATAAGACTTTAATCTTAAATAAGGTTAATTCTTATGATGTAAGTGAAGGATGGATCTACTATGAAGCCTTTAAGAATGGATCGTGGCAAGGAATTAGAAAAGTAAGGATAGATGGAACTGGAGACAGTGCTTTCACAAGGGAAAATAGTGGAAATGAGCTAGAACATAATTATGAAATTAAAGACATAATTGTAGAAGGTGGATGGGTATATTATATTTATAACGATTATGTTTATAAAGACTTTAAAAACGAAGTGAAATCTTCTGGAATTTATAAAATCAAAACTGATGGAACAAATGAAGTGCCTGTGGTAATTAAAAATAGTTGGCTGTCAATAGATAAAATCTCAGATGGTTGGGTATATTATTATGTATCATTAGGTAATGATGAGTTTAAGATCAAAACAGATAGCTCTGAAGAAATTCAATTAATAGATGCTGGAAAAAGAATACAATACTAATTAAAACCATAAAAAAGCCTAAGGATTGCACCTCTGGCTTTTCTTTTTTTGCCGTCAAAAATTATTTTCTAAAATATATATATTTTATCTATTGAAACATTAATATAATATTCTACAAACGTATATATCAATAATTTATACAATTATATATAGTTTATATACATGAATTATTATTTTGTATTATAATATTAATAAGTATTAAGAAATGCAGAGGAACTGCTAATATGAACTTTTTATGTAATTTGGATTATGATGAAAGGCATACTATTAACTCTATATTAAATGAGTGTATAAAGAAGAAGGTTAGAGTATATTTAGTTGGAGGAGCTGTACGGGATATAATATTAGGAAAAACTCCAAAGGACATTGATATATGCTTAGAATGCAATCCTATGGATATAATAAAATACTTAAGAGAGGTAATGGAATATAAGTATTATGAGAGATTTCAAACTAGTAATATTATATTTAATAATGATGTATCCATAGATTTGATTAGGTGTAGAAAGGAAGTATATAATTATAATGGTGCCTTACCGGAAGTGATTCCATCAGGTATCTATGATGATTTGCATAGACGGGACTTCACTATTAATGCGATAGCTTATGACATTATTAATCAGGATTTTGTGGATCCATTTAATGGAATAGAAGATATTAAGAGTAAGATTATTAAATCAATACATAGTAACAGTTATTTTGAAGATCCGACCAGAATATTTAGAGCTGTAAGGTATTCTAATAGATATGCTTTTAATTTAGAGGATATATGGGATGCAAAAAATGCTATAAAGATGAATGTATTTAAATCTATAAGTAATGATAGAATAATCAGAGAAATAGTTTTAATGTGTAAAGAAGAAGAGTGGATAAAAAATATACTAATGTGCAAAAAACTTGGGATCTTTTCTATTGATGAAAATAAGTTGAACAATAATAATTCTCTATGCAACTATTTAGAGATTAATAATAGGATATTAAATTTATTTATTTCTTTAACTAGTGATGAGTATAGAGAAAAGTTTATTGATAACTCTATATTAGATAAAGAGTTGAAAACTGCTTTTAAAAATTATACCAGATTGATAGAAATTATAGATAGGGCATTGTCTAGAAATTTAAGCAACTATGAAATTTATTGTATTTTGAATAAATTAAATGTATATGGAATGAGGTTGCTTAGTTTTAATAAGTTGGCAAAATATAAAGTTATTAATTATATGCAGAATTTACAAAATAACAATTTGTCTGTAAAAGGAAATTACTTAACTGAATTAGGTATAGTGGAAGGCAAATATATTAAATATATATTTGACATTTTATTAAATTTAAGATTAAATACAGGAGTGCTTAATGATACAAAATATTTAACTAGTAATTTAGGAGAGATTTTAAATGCCGCTAAACATAAAAATTGAAAACTTTGAGGGGCCATTTGATTTGCTTTTACATCTAATTAAGAAAAATCAAATGGATATATATGATATTAGAATATATGATATAACCACCCAATATATAACATATTTAAATCAGATGAAGGAAATGGATCTGGAGATAACGTCCGAATTTATTGTAATAGCAGCTACACTATTAGAAATAAAATCAAAGATGCTTTTACCTAGAAACGATAAAGAGGATGAAATGGAAGAGGAAGATCCAAGAAAAGAACTTGTAAGTAAGCTTTTAGAATATAAAAAATTTAAACTAGTAGCAAACTTTTTAAAAGAAAAAGAAGATAGCGTTGGTATTATGTTTTCGAAAAAACCAGAAATTATTGAAGATAAGAGGATAGATAATAATGACATTTTAAAAGATATAACAATATTAGAGTTATTCAATATATATAATAATCTAATAAATGCACACAGAGCTAAGATGAATACTGATAATATTATAGATAAGGAAATACCATTAGATAAGTTTAAAATTGAAGATAAAATGATAGAATTATCTAGTAAACTTGATAAAGGGGAAAAGATAGTTTTTTCAGAGGTTATATATAAATGCGAAAGTAAAATGGAAATGGTAGTAACATTTTTAGCCCTATTGGAACTAATAAAGTTGAGAGTAGTATCAGCAGTTCAAGAGGGAGCATTTAAGGAAATCTATGTAGAAGGAGTAGAGTCATATGAGGGAGAATAATATAAATCAGATAGAAATAGGTGCTGTATCTAACAAAAGACGATACTTTTCTATAATAGAGTCTTTACTATTTGTAAGTGGAGAACCTCTAAATATTAAAGAAATTGCATTGATATTAGAATGCAGCGAAGAATATACATACAACTTATTACAAGAACTTCGGGATATCTATGAAGAAGATCAAAGAGGAATACTATTGATAAGCATGAATAATGATTATATGTTTGTAACTAAATCTGAAAATAGTGATTATGTTCAGAAGCTTTT
>JAYFRK010000320.1:0-16403 GCA_034925975.1 Clostridium sp. | reverse complement strand
TATTCCGCTAACAGTGGCAGGGGGTGGAGAAGCTGTAAAGAAAGCTACAGCAGGAGTAATATCTGCGCCTATACCAACTAGTCAAACTTTATTTTCAGGATATAGCATAGTAGCAGTATTAATTTTATTAGTTACACTTCCATTGCTTAATAAAGCTATGATGCCAAGTAAAGAAGAAACAGTTGTTGTTGATCCAAAGATGTTAATTGAAGATCCAGAACCAGAAGTAATACCTAGAGATAAAATGACACCAGCTGATAAGTTAGAAAATAGCCGTTTAATTTCTCTACTTGTAGCAGCTATGGGCTTTACTTATATATTCTACTACTTTAGTACTAAAGGCTTTAATTTAACACTAGACGTAGTTAATGGTATATTCCTATTCTTAGGATTAATACTTCATGGAACACCAAAAAGATTTATTGCAGCTATTACAGATGCAGCTAAGGGAGCCGCAGGAATTATACTTCAATTCCCATTCTATGCAGGTATAATGGGTATGATGGTAGGAGCAAATGCTGCAGGAGCTTCTCTTGCTGGAGAAATTGCAAATGTATTCGTTGCTATTTCAACTCCAAGAACTTTCCCATTATTTACATTCTTAGCTGGTGGTATCATTAACTTCTTCGTACCATCAGGTGGTGGACAATGGGCAGTACAAGCCCCTATAATGATGCCTGCAGCAGCACAACTTGGCGTTGATCCAGCAAAAGTTGCAATGGGTATTGCATGGGGAGATGCATGGACAAATATGATACAACCATTCTGGGCATTACCAGCATTAGCAATAGCAGGACTTAGTGCTAAGGATATTATGGGGTATTGTTTAATAGACTTAATATACGCCGGAATTATAATATGTGGAGCGTTTTACTTCCTATAAAAATAGGATTAAGAGGATGAAACTTAGGTTTCATCCTTTTTTAGCGTTAAAAACAGATAGGTTTAAAATACCTAATTTTACAAAGCGAAAAAGCTAATGCTTACTTAAGAATGGAATGGGTATGAAAATTTATTCTCAAACAGAAATTCCATCATATAAACGGAATAAATTTCATATATATAGATATAAGTACAAAATATTACATTAAATTATAATGTAATATTTTATGCAACAACTTCTAGGTATAGGAGATGAATTGATATGACTAAACTAATTATTTTTGATGGATAAAGATTTAATTACAGTTATGAAAACGATTTCTGTTGAACTATAAAAAGGAGAGGAAGTGCAAATGTATGTTTAAAAAGTTGACAAGAGCTTGTGTAAATCTCGTACAAAAATATTTACCAGATGCATTTATATTTGCTATATTCCTAACGTTTTTAACATTTATTTTAGGACTTATAGTTACTAAACAAACTCCACTTGCAATGGTAGTTCATTGGAGTAATGGCTTATGGAGCTTGCTTGCATTCTCAATGCAAATGGCCTTAGTGTTAGTTACAGGTAGTGCATTAGCTCATGCCCCATCTTTTAAAAGAGGATTAAGAAAACTAGCTAGTATACCTAAAACACCAGCTCAAGCAATTATGTTTGTTACTTTAATTTCTACTATAGCTTGCTGGTTAAACTGGGGATTTGGACTTATAATAGGAGCTATTTTTGCAAAAGAACTTGCAAAAGAAGTTAAAGGTGTAGATTATAGATTGCTTATAGCTTCTGCATACTCAGGATTCCTAGTATGGCATGCAGGACTTTCAGGTTCTATTCCGCTAACAGTGGCAGGGGGTGGAGAAGCTGTAAAGAAAGCTACAGCAGGGGTTATTACTGCGCCTATACCAACTAGTCATACAATATTTTCTGCATACAATTTAGTGGCTGTAATAGTTTTACTTGTTACTCTTCCTTTAATCAATAAAGCTATGATGCCTAAAAAGGAAGAAACAGTTGTTATAGATCCAAAGCTTTTAGTTGAAGAGCCAGAGCCAGAAGAAATGCCAAGAGAAAAAATGACACCAGCTGACAAATTAGAAAATAGCCGTTTAATTTCTTTACTTGTAGCGGTTATGGGCTTTACTTATATATTCTATTATTTTGCTACTAAAGGCTTTAACCTAACACTAGACGTAGTTAATGGTATATTCCTATTCTTAGGATTAATACTTCATGGAACTCCAAAACGCTTTATTGCAGCTATTACAGATGCAGCTAAAGGAGCAGCAGGAATTATACTTCAATTCCCATTCTATGCAGGTATAATGGGTATGATGGTAGGAGCAAATGCATCAGGGGCTTCTCTTGCAGGAGGAATTGCAAATGTGTTTGTAGCTATATCAACTCCAAGAACTTTTCCACTATTCACATTCTTAAGTGCTGGTATTATTAACTTCTTTGTACCATCAGGAGGAGGACAATGGGCAGTACAAGCTCCTATAATGATGCCTGCAGCAGCTCAAATTGGAGTAGATCCAGGAAAGGTTGCAATGGGTATTGCATGGGGAGATGCATGGACAAACATGATACAACCATTCTGGGCAATACCAGCTTTAGCAATAGCAGGACTTAGCGCTAAGGATATTATGGGGTATTGCTTAATAGACTTACTTTATGCAGGAATTGTAGTGGCGGCGGCATTTTTCTTCTTATAAATAAAATAGGATGGAGCCTTACGCTCCATCCTATTTTATTATGAAACTCCTCTTCTTGACATCAAAGGAGTAAGCGATCATCACCAAATCATAGATTTGGGATGCCTGATTATGCATGATAAATTTTTATGTTGCGATAAATTGATAATAATACAAGAGCGCAGCCTTCTATAGCTGCTATTCCGTTTTCTTTGCAGAAGTCTAATATTTCTTGACTTTCAGCACCAGGCTGAATTAATACTTTATCTATACCAAGTTCTTTGGCTTCTTTTATAACATCAATTCCAAGAGTAGGATTAATGCACAAATCTATAACATCAATTTTATAAGGAACTTCTTTTAAAGATTTGTAAGCTTCACCACTAGTATCTTTAGAATAAATTCCTTTTACCTCAAAATCACCCAGTTCAAGTGATTTTAATATTTTATAAGGATATTTATTAGGATCTGAAATTTTTCCAACTACTACCCAGTTTTTATAATCAAGTAGTTCTTTTAGTTCCATAAGTTTTCCTCCTTTTAAATTTACTTTTTATATACCCCGGGGGGTATGTGTAAATTAATTATATTATATATTATCTGTATATTAAAGTAAAATATTATTTAAAAATGTTATAATATAAGTAATATAAAAGGGAGGAAAGTTAAGTGAAAGAAGAGATAATAAAATTACTAAAGGGAAATAAGAATAACTTTATATCGGGTGAAAAAATCAGCGAAAGCATAGGGATTACTCGTGCAGCTGTTTGGAAATATATTAAAGCAATTAAAGAGGATGGGTATGAGATAGAATCAGTATCTAGAAAAGGGTATAAGTTAACTTCATCTCCAGATTTACTTACTTTTGAAGAAATAAGTCCTAACTTAAAAACTAGATTTATAGGAAGAAATTTTGTGCATCTAGATACTATAGATTCTACAAATAATGAAGCTAAAAAACTAGCAATTGATGGAGTTCCAGAAGGTACACTAGTTATAAGTGAAGAACAAACTATGGGAAGAGGAAGACTTGGACGTAATTGGATATCTCCAAAACATAAAGGCATATGGATGTCATTGATACTAAGACCAGAAATAAATCCTATACAGGTATCTAAGATAACTCAAGTGGCAGCTGCAGCTGTTTGCATAGCATTAATAGATATGGGTATAAGAACACTTATAAAATGGCCTAATGACATAGTTTTGAATGGTAAAAAGGTATGTGGAATTTTAACAGAAATGAGCGGCGAATTAAATAGAGTAAATTATGTTATAGTGGGAATAGGTATAAACGCTAATATAGATAAAGATGAGTTTCCAGAAGATTTAAAACCTACAGCCTCATCACTTAAGATTGAGATAGGAAATTATATAAAAAGAAAAGAATTAGTTCGTAGAATACTAAACAACTTTGAAGAATTGTATGAAGAACTTATAAATGAAGAAACTATAAAAAAATCTATAGAAATTTGTAAAGATAATTCTGCATTAATAGGTAAGGAAATAAAAATAATAGAAAAAGGAAAAGAAACTAGGGCAAGAGCATTAAGTCTAAATGAAGATGGGAAATTAATAGTTCAATATAAAGACGGAAAAGTTGATGAGTTAATATCAGGAGAGATTTCTGTAAGAGGATTATATGGATATGTATAAAGGAGCACAAGATGTGCTCCTTTAAGTTTTATTATAATCTATTATATTTTAGTATGTCATATTTTATTAAAGGGATTACTTTAGTTCCAATTAAAGCAGTTATAATACATTTGAGTAAGTCCCCAGGAAGAAATATTAGAAAACCACTTTTGGCAGCGCTAGAAAATGTTATATTAGCATTAGATACATGTTTTAATATTATATATAAATAAGGTACTCCTATAATATAGATAACTATTACGCCTAAAAAGGATGCTAGGAATAGTTTTAAGAAGTTAATATCTCTAATAGTTTCTGAAATTTTACCTATAACATAAGCACCAACTATAAATCCAATTAAGTACCCGAAAGTAGGTTCAAATATATAAGAAAGACCACCTGGTTTTGTAAATACAGGAACACCTGCAAGTCCAAGAAGCACATAAATAGTTTGTGATAATGCTCCAAGTCTTGAACCCAGCATTACTCCAGCAAGAGCAGTGAATAAAAATTGCAGCGTAATGGGTGCAGGACTTAGAGGAATTTTAATAAATGCACCAACAGCAGTTAAAGCTGTAAAGAAGGAAACTAAGATCATATCTTTTGTTCTAATTTTCATAAAAAATCAACCCCTATTTATATTGTAAACTTAAAATTTAAATATAGTTTACAATAGTAAACCCTATGATGTCAATAGGTTAGAAAAATAATTAATATTATTGTTAACTAAAATAATAAATTAGATTTACTTAAAAATAAGTACTTTGTAGGCATTATTGCGTATTAAATATAATAAAATTAAATATAATAGAGGAATTATATGGAATGTATAGAAATAAATATAATATGTTGCAATATACTATATTTAACCTTATTGCAATTAAATAACCTATATTATACTTGATTTAAATTTTCAAGGTGGGAGGTGAATAGGTGTCTGGATGGTGGAATAGTATTTCAAGTTTTGAAAAGTTTTTTTGGGTATTGGCAATACCATTTTCAGCTTTGTTTATAATTCAAATGTTTTTATTGATAATAGGTATATAAGGTTCAGTTGATGACTTTGAAATACAAAGCGATATAGATTTAGATACAAGTACAGATGTAGAGGATTATGATAATTCAAATTTAGAACCAAATGCACCATTGAAATTAGTTACCCTAAGAAATATAATTATATTTTTTACAATCTTCTCCTGGACTGGAATTATGGGGTCCAGGAATGATTATAGTAAAATATTTACTATATTGTTAGGAGCAATTTTAGGAAGTTTAGTGATACTTATATTGAGTATTGTATATAAATTTATAATAAGATTAACTGAAATTGGAAACATGAATTTAAAATACTCAATAGGGGCAACTGGCCAAGTGTATCTAACTATTCTTGAAAACGGAAAGAGAGGGGGCAAGGTTCAAGTTACCTTCCAAAGCTCTCTTAGAGAATTAGATGCAATTACTTATGGAGATAGAATACCCACTGGAGTAAAGATAATAGTAATTGGAGTTGAGGATAATTATCTAGTAGTTAAGTCTTTAGAAGAAAAAAATAAGGGGGAGTAATAATGTTTATGGAATTTTCATCTGTAATTTTAACAGCGGTTATTGTAGTAGCTGTTTTTGTAGTAATAATATCTCTATTTTCTAGGTATAAAAGGTGTCCTTCAGATAAAATACTTGTAATCTATGGAAAGACAGGAAAGGCTGCAGATGGAAGTAATAGGACGGCAAAATGTGTACATGGAGGGGCAGCATTTATATGGCCAGTTATTCAAAGTTATGAGTTTTTAAATTTAAGACCTATAGCTATAGATGTTAATCTTACAAAGGCATTGAGCAAACAAAATATTAGAGTTGATGTACCTTCAACATTTACTGTTGGTATTTCTACTGAACTTGGAGTTATGAATAATGCAGCAGAGAGGCTGTTAGGGCTAACAAGAGAAGGTATTCAAGAGCTTGCTAAAGATATAATATTTGGACAACTAAGACTTGTAATTGCAACTATGGATATTGAGGAGATAAACTCAGATAGAGATAAGTTTTTAGATAACGTATCTCAAAATGTAGAAGCAGAACTAAAGAAAATTGGTCTTAAGTTAATTAACGTAAATATAACAGATATAAAAGATGAATCAGGGTATATAGTAGCATTAGGACAAGAAGCTGCAGCTAAGGCGATTAATGATGCAAAGAAAAGTGTTGCTGAACAAAATAGAGATGGTGCTATTGGTGAAGCTGAAGCAAAGAGAGAAGAAAGAGTAAGAGTTTCAAAAGCTGATTCAGAAGCAATAGAAGGTGAAAACCAAGCCAAAATTACTATTGTAAATTCTGAAGCTGAAAGACGTGAGAAGGAAGCAGAAGCAAATAGAATTGCTATTGCCGCTGAAAAGGTTCAGGCTGCTAAGGCTTTAGAGGAAGCTTATTCTGCAGAGCAAAGTTCAGAAAGGGCTCGTGCTGAAAGAGAAAGAGCAACAAATATTGCAGATATAATAGTAAAAGCTGAAATTGATAAGGAGAAAATAGAATTAGACGCTGAAGCAGAAGCGGAGAGAATAAGACGACAGGCAAAAGGAGAAGCAGATGCCATACTATTTAAGATGCAGGCACAAGCGCAAGGTACTATGGAAATATTAAGTAAGCAGGCAGAAGGTTTTAAGAAAATTATAGAAGCTTCAGGAAATAACTCTAAAGATGCAGTAATGCTTATGATTGCCGATAAACTACCTGAAATTGTTAAACTTCAAGTAGAAGCAATTAAGAACATTAAAATCGATAAGATTACAGTGTGGGATACTATGGGATCAAATGGTAATGGTGCACCAACTACAGCAAATTTTCTATCAGGTATGCTGAAGTCCATTCCTCCATTTCAAGATATATTTGATGCAGCAGGAATGGAGCTACCAAACTATTTGAAAGGAGTACAAAAAGAAGATACATTGAAGGATACTCTAATAGAAGATAATAAAATCGAAGTGAATAATGTTCAGGAGGGATAGGTGTGGCTTTCTATTCAAAAAAAGAAAGACAAGTAAGCTTAGTACAAGATAAAACAAATGACACTATTATAGGATTAGAATCTGATATAGAAGGAAATATAAATTCTAATGGTATAATAAAGATTGATGGATTATTTAAAGGAGATATATTTACAAGTAAGGATGTTATTATTGGTGAAACTGGTTTTGTAAAAGGGAATATAAAAGCCAATAATGTTAACTTATCTGGTAAAATGGAAGGCAACATAGTAAGTTTTGAATTATTGCAAATAGATCCTACTGGAAAACTTACGGGAGATATAGAAGTTAAAAATATATCTATATCAGAAGGTGCTATATTTAAAGGAAGAAGTATAATGATAAGGGATACAGAGAAAAAAGTTGAAATTTTAGATAATCCTGAAGATGATGAAAAAGAAACATGTTATTTAGAAGAACAATAAGATAAAAAGGAGAATAGATACTTATGAGAGGAGTAATTGATAGATTCGAGGGAGAATTTGCCGTAGTTGAACTTGATACTAGGGAAATAAAGAACATAAAGAGAGAAATTATACCGAAGAACGCTAAAGAAGGTGATGTTCTCAACATAGGAGAGAATATTACCATTGATTATGAAGAGACAGAAAAAAGAAAAAAAGAAATTGAAAGTATGATGGAAGATCTCTTTGAAGAATAGAAAATCTAATAAATATAAATAACTGATAAAACCTCCTTATTTACTATTTATGTAAAGTAAATAAGGAGGTTTTAGTATGATTAATTACTTATTTTACAATATAAGTAGGGATATTATCTTATTTGTCCTTCACCATAAATTATGTATTTAGATGAAGTCAGTTCTTTTAATCCCATAGGGCCTCTTGCATGAAGTTTTTGAGTACTTATTCCTATTTCTGCACCAAATCCAAACTCACCGCCATCTGTGAATCGAGTAGAAGCATTTACGTACACTGCAGCAGAATCTACTTCATTTAAAAATCTTTGAGAATTAGCATAATAATTTGTAAGTATTGCTTCAGAATGTTTAGTGCTATATTTATAAATATGATCCAATGCATCATCCAGTGAATCTACTACCTTAACAGCTAAAATTAAATCTAGATATTCTTTTGACCAATCCTCTTCTGAAGCAGGTTTAGCATCCTTTATTAGGCTTTCAGTAACAGGACAACCTCTCATTTCTACTTCTAATACTTCTAATTTTTTAGCAAGCTTAGGCAAAAATTCACTAGCCACATTTTTGTGAACTAATAAAGTTTCCATAGCATTACATACAGCAGGTCTCTGAGTTTTAGCGTTTATAACGATGTCTACTGCTCTAGCTAAATCAGCTGATTCGTCAACAAAGATGTGACAGTTACCAACTCCTGTTTCAATTACAGGAACTGTTGCATTTTCAACAACTGTATTTATAAGACCTGCTCCTCCTCTTGGAATAAGTACGTCTATATATTTGTTTAATTTTAGCATAACATTTACAGCTTCTCTGTCTGTATTTTCAATAAGATTTATTGCACCTTTAGGAAGGCCGGCCTTTTCAGCTGCTTCTGATATTATTTTAGCTATTGTGGTATTAGAGTTAATGGCTTCAGAACCACCTCTTAGGATTACTGCATTTCCGGATTTTATACAAAGTGCAGCGGCATCAACAGTAACATTTGGTCTAGCTTCGTATATGATACCTATAACACCTAATGGAACACGTATTTGACCAATTTTTAAATTGTTAGGTCTTTTCCACATCTTGATTACTTCTCCAATAGGATCGTCAAGAGCAGCTACGTCTTTTAATCCCTGTGCCATAGAGTTAATTCTCTTTTCATCGAGCATAAGTCTATCAAGTAAAGAAATTGATAGTCCTTTATTTTTACCATTTTCCATATCTTTTAAATTAGCTTCTAATATAATATCTTTATTTTCTATCAAAGCGTCAGCCATAGCAAGTAGAGCATTGTTTTTAGTTTCAGTACTTATAATAGACATTTTTCTAGCAGCATCTTTTGCAAGGGCAGCTTTTTTTATTACATATTCTTTTATATCCATTTTAAATCCTCCTTTACATGTAATTAGATTATTTTAGAGTTACCATGTTATTGGCATGAATCACCACATCGTAATTTTTATATCCTAGTTTTTCTTCAATATGACATGAATCAAGTTTTTTTATAGCATCAATATCAGAAGAGTTATAATTTGTAACTCCATGACCTATTTCTTCTCCCTTAGTGTTTAATATAGAAATTACTTCACCTTC
Organism: Clostridium sp.; assembly: GCA_034925975.1. Lineage (GTDB taxonomy): Bacteria > Bacillota > Clostridia > Clostridiales > Clostridiaceae > Clostridium_H. The sequence goes on along the minus strand of JAYFRK010000320.1, from coordinate 6,938 downwards.
AGAAAAAGTACCATCAACAGATAGAATACCCTTAGGAAGTAAACTCTTATGATGATCCATTAGAGCTTTTTCAGCACCCTCATCTACCACTACACATCCACTAGGATTTGTGCCAAATGCCATCCAATGTTTTCTTGCCTGAAGAGGGCGTTTTTGACCTTCAAAGAAAGTTCCTATATCTTTTCCATCTAATATATCGTTCAGTACATTAGGAGCATCTCCATTTACGATAACCATAGCTGAACCAGAAGTAGTAGCTATTTTACCAGCATTAATTTTAGTTATCATTCCACCTGTGCCTAGAGAACTGCCAGCACCATCAGCCGCCGAAACAATTTCATCTGTTATTTCTTTTACATGATTAATAAATTTTGCATTAGGGTTAGTTTTAGGATTAGAGTCGTAAAGTCCGTCTATATCAGTTAGAAGTACTAATAAGTCAGCTGCCACAAGACTTGCAACCATAGCTGAGAGAGTATCGTTATCACCAAATTTTATCTCATCTACTACAATAGCATCATTTTCATTTACTATTGGGATAACACCTTGCTCAAGTAGTGCATAAAAAGTATTGCTGGCATTTAGAAATCTCATTCTATGAGATACATCATCACGTGTAAGGAGAATTTGACCTACAATTTTTCCGTATTCAGAGAATAGCTTTTCATACATATGAAGTAATATGCCTTGGCCTATAGCTGCTGCTGCTTGTTTTTCGGGAATTGTTTTAGGTCTAGTTTTAAGTCCAAGCTTTCCTATACCAGCTCCAATAGCCCCAGAGGAAACAAGTATAACTTCTATACCACGGTTGTGAATATCGGAAAGCTGCCTAACTAAATTTTCAATTCGATTTAAGTTCAGTAGTCCAGTGGAATGAGTTAAGGTTGAAGTACCAACCTTTACTACGATTCTTTTTACGTCTTTTAGATAATCTTTTCTGATAGTATTCATGATTTTGCAACTGTTAAACAGTTTTGCCCCTTTCTATATTAAATTATTTTAATAAAAACTTATTTTAGTATTAAAAGGTGTATAATAAATGTATCATCGATTTAACAAATTATATCATAAAAGTGATATTTAATTCAATTTCATAGGAGGAAGGTTAGAAATATGAAAATAGGATTTATAGGATGCGGGAACATGGCTGGTGCAATGATTAAAGGGATACTGAAGTCAAATTTAATATACCCTGAGAACATAATAGCTAGTGATCCAGATGAAACAAAGCTTAATAATATGAAGAATGAAATGAATATCTCAATAGGTAAAGACAATATAGAAGTAGCAAAGCATAGCGATATACTTTTTCTATCAATTAAGCCTAATAAATATAAAGATATAATTAATGAAATAAAAGACAGTGTAGATGGAAATACTATTATAATTACCATAGCTGCTGGAATAAGATTAAAGGATACTGAAGGGTATTTTGGAAAGGCAATTAAGATAGTAAGAGTAATGCCCAATACTCCAGCCTTAGTTGGAGAAGGTATGAGTGCATTATCTCCTAATGATAGAGTAGATAAAGAAGAATTAGAACAAGTCGTTTCTATATTTCAATGTTTTAGCAAGGTAGAAGTTATAGAAGAAATGCACATGGATACAGTTACAGCACTTACAGGTTCATCTCCAGCTTATGTTTACATGTTTATTGAAGCATTGGCTGACGGGGCTGTGTTAAAAGGACTTCCAAGGGATAAGGCGTATAAAATGGCTGCTCAAGCAGTGTATGGTTCAGCAAAAATGGTAATGGAAACAGGAAAGCATCCTGGAGCTTTAAAGGATGATGTTTGTTCTCCAGGAGGAACCACTATAGAAGCGGTATATTCTTTAGAGAAAAATGGTCTTAGAGCAGCAGTTATTGAGGCTATGGAAAAGTGTATAGATAAAGCTAAAAATATGAATAAATAGAATAATAAGTAATAAATACCTGACACATTACGAATGTTTGGTGAATAAATAGTTTAATGATTCGTATTTTGTATTGACTAAATAATATACCTCTGATACTATGGTTAGGGAGGGGATGAATATTGAAAAATATTTATGATGTTATAATAGTTGGGGCAGGTCCTGCCGGTATATTTACAGCTTTAGAAGTTACTAAATTAAATCCAGAGCTTAGTTTACTAATAGTAGATAAAGGTAGGAGTATAGAAAAAAGAAAGTGTCCTGCAAGGGAAACTGGTAAATGTGTGAATTGTAATCCTTGTGGAATAACATTCGGATGGTCAGGAGCAGGAGCTTTTTCTGATGGAAAGCTTTCACTCAGTCCAGAAGTTGGAGGAAGGCTACTTGAATACTATTCAGAAGAAGAATCACAGAAATTGATAAATTATTGCGATGATATATATTTGAAGTTTGGGGCAAATGAAACTGTTCATGGGTTAAATAATGAAAGAGTAGAAGAAATAAAATACGAAGCAAGTAAGCATAACATTCGTCTAGTAGAGTGCCCAGTTAGACATTTAGGAACAGAATTAGCCTACGATGTATTAAAAGGAATGTATCACCATTTGGTAAAAAATACAAAAACAGATTTTTTTGAACTTAGTGAGGCACAGAAATTAATTGTAGAGAATAATAAAGTAACAGGTGTTGTGATTAAGGCAAAAGATGGCGATATAGAAGTAAAAGGTAAATATGTAGTTGTAGCACCAGGACGTGGTGGAGCAGAATGGCTTTCAAAAGAAGCAAAAAAACATAATATACCAACTAAAAACAATGCAGTAGACATAGGAGTTAGAGTTGAAGTTCCTAATTCTATAATGGATCATTTAACTAAGGATTTATATGAAGCAAAACTTGTTTATTATTCTGATACGTTTGATAATAAAGTAAGAACATTTTGTATGAACCCAGGTGGAGTAGTTTCAGAGGAACATTATGACGATGAAATTGCTGTTGTAAATGGTCATAGCTATTCACAAGCAGAATTAAGAACTGAAAATACTAACTTTGCTATGCTTGTATCCACAACATTTACTGAACCATTTAATCAGCCTATAGACTATGGTAAGTATATTGCACAGCTTGGTAATATGTTAACTGGCGGCCCAATAATGGTGCAAAGACTTGGAGACTTACTAAATGGAAGAAGGACAGATGAATCAAGACTAAAAAAATCTACTACAAGGCCTACATTAAAGTCAGCAGTGCCAGGAGATTTAAGTTTTGTACTTCCACAAAGACATTTAACTTCGATAATTGAGGCATTAAAAGCCTTTGATAAAATAGCTCCAGGACTTTATAGCAAAAATACACTGTTATATGGAGTAGAAGTTAAATTTTATTCTAGTAAGTTTGAAACAAATAATACCTTTGAAACAGAAATCGAAAACCTCTATACAATAGGTGACGGAGCTGGAATTACAAGAGGACTTATGCAAGCTTCAGTAACTGGAGTTATAGTGGCGAGAGATATAATAAATAAAATTTCAAAATAGTAAAATATATTTAATCTATTTGTTAAATACTATATAAAAGATAGGATAAAGTTTAATATAGGCTTTATCCTATTATAGGTTGTAATTTATTATGAAAGCGAGGAAAATTTATGTCAGCATTTATAGTATTAGGAGCTCAATGGGGAGACGAAGGAAAAGGTAAGATGACAGATTATCTTGCAGAAAAAGCCGAGGTAGTTGTTAGATTTCAAGGAGGAAACAATGCTGGACATACTGTTGAAGTTGGCGACAAACAGTATAAACTCCATTTAATACCTTCAGGAATACTATATGATAATAAGCTTAATGTAATTGGTAATGGAGTTGTTATAGATCCAAAAGCTATGTTTGATGAAATAGATTATTTAGAAGGTTTAGGAGTAAAGGTTACTCCAGATAAACTTATAGTAAGTGATAGAGCACAAGTTATAATGCCTTACCATAGAGTTTTAGATGGATTAAAGGAAAAGGCAAGAGGAAACAATGATATTGGAACGACTGGAAAGGGAATAGGACCATGTTATACAGATAAAGTTGAAAGAAGTGGCCTTAGAATATGTGATTTAATACATAAAGAAGTATTTGAGCAAAAGTTAAGACAAAATATTGAAGATAAGAATGAAATAATAAAGCTTTATGGTGGAGAAGAATTAGATTTTAACACTGTGTATAATGAATATTTAGGATATGCAGAGAGAATAAAACCATTTGTTGATGATATATCTGTAAGATTATATGAAGAAATAAAAAATAATAAAAATGTATTGTTTGAAGGAGCACAAGGATCTTTATTAGATATAGACTATGGAACATATCCTTATGTAACATCATCTAATACTATAGCTGGAGGAGTTTGCACAGGTGCAGGAGTAGGACCAACTGTAATAACAGGTGCAGTTGGTATTGCAAAGGCTTATACTACAAGGGTAGGTAAAGGACCTTTCCCAACAGAATTAAATGACCAAATGGGAGAATTATTAAGAGAAAAAGGTCATGAATATGGAGTAACTACAGGCAGAGCGAGAAGATGCGGATGGCTTGATCTTGTAATTTTAAAGAGTACAGCAAGAATTTCTGGACTTACTAGTTTTGTTGTAACTAAAATAGATACTCTTGCTGGAATAGAGAAGATAAAAGTTTGTACTGGTTATAAGTTCGAAGATAAAATTATAGATTATTTCCCAGCATCTTTAGAAGACTTAGCTAAATGCGAACCTATATATGAAGAATTTGATGGCTGGGATGAAAGCATAGAAGAAGCTAGAAGCTATGATGAGTTACCTGAAAATGCTAAAATCTATTTAAAGAGAATTGAAGAATTTACAAATACTAAAGTTTCAATAGTATCTGTAGGTCCGAAGAGAGATCAAACTATAGAAGTAGGAGATCTATAAAGAGGTAATAGCATCTTTATTAATTCCGACAATTCTGGTATAATATAAACTAAAGAAGAGAGGTGAATTATATGAAGATAACTAAGGATATGACAATAGGAGAAATAGTTAGAAATTTCCCTAACAGCCCTGAAACTTTAATGAGCTTTGGGATGGGATGCGTAGGATGCCCATCTGCACAAGGTGAAACTTTAGAAGAAGCTGCTATGGTTCATGGAATGAATATAGAAGAATTATTAGAAGCTTTAAACAAATAAAGAGACCTAATTACAATAATATATAGTTCCATAAAATAAATTTATAGTAAAAACATTGCTAACTGTACATAAATACAACAAGAAGCAATGTTTTTATTATTAATATAAGATTTCAATATAGTTAAATACAATAGTATTCTGGATTAAAATTCATTTTGTATATATTCAGTTTCATGGGAATAAATTATTTATTGTATTATATTTATCTAAATATGGAAAAATATGAATTGACAGTATATAATATATTGTAAGGTGTATGCTGCGGGGATTATAGACCCAAGGTGATCCATAATGGAGTTGGAGGTGTGCCATGTTAACTGATATTAAACAAAATGAAATATTTGACGCATTTCATAAGCTGATTCCTTATTTGAAGATATTCTTTGAAGAAGAAACTATATTTGGGATAAACAATACAGAATATTGCTTAGCACTTGTAAACGATACAAGTATACCTATGAAAGCAAATGCTGGGGATAAACTAACTCCAGGCAGTGCAGCTTACAGGGCTATACGGGATAAACAGGTTGTTAATGGAGTTGTGTCTAAAGAAGTTTATGGAATTCCATTAAAATCAATATCCATTCCTATAAAGGAAAACAATGGGGAAGTAGTTGGAAACATTGCTATTGCTAAAAGTTTAAAGAAGCAAGAAGAAGTATCAGATTTGTCTAAAAATCTTTCTTTGGCTCTTAATCAAATATCTGATGCTATTGGTCAGATATCATCTGGTATACAGAGTGCAGGAAAATCTAGTGAAGATATATTAATGAATTTAAAAGGAGCTAATGAAAAGACAAAGAATACAGATGAAGTTTTAGAGTTTATAAAAAATGTAGCTAATAAGACAAATCTTTTAGGTTTAAATGCAGCTATAGAATCTTCAAGAGCAGGAGAGGCAGGAAAAGGATTTGAAGTTGTTGCAAAAGAAATAAGAAAGCTATCTAGTTCCAGTAGTGAATCTGTAAAGAAAATTGAGAAAGTAATAAAGGAAATTCAAAAATCAGTATCTAATGTAACTGATAATGTTAATGAAGTTAATGGAATTTTCCAAGAGCAGGCAGCAGCATTAGAGGAAATTACAGCATCTATACAGGAGTTAAATGAAACTGCAAAACTACTAGAGCAAATGGCATCAAAATTTTAGAAAGAGGTATAATATGGGAAGAGCTATAACCGAAAAACAATATGAAATTCATTATTACGAAGTTGATTATAGAAAAAAAGCACTCATTACAAGTTTAATAGACTATTTTAATGATGTGGCTACATTTCAAAGTGAAGATTTAGGCATAGGAATTGACTATATGACAAAAAATAATATGGCTTGGATTTTATATAAATGGGATATAAGTGTAAATAGGTATCCAAATTACGGTGAAAAAGTTACTGTAAAAACAGAACCTTGTGGTGTAAGAAAGTTTTATGCTTATAGAAAGTTCCAAATAACGGATTCAAATGGACAAGTATTAGCAAATGCTAAATCAATATGGCTTCTAATTAATATTAAAGAAAGAAAACCCCTTAGAATAAATGAGCATTTAATAAATACTTACGGATTAAATGATGATAATAATGAATGTTTTAAAATAGACAACATAGACAAGATATCTGAAGCAGAGAATACAATAGAATTTAAGGTCAGATATAGTGACATTGACACTAATGGGCATGTAAATAACGAAAAATATGCAGCCTGGTTAATAGAAAGCGTTCCATTAGAAGTAGTATTAAATTATACATTAAAAAATATGAAGATTACTTATAGGAAAGAAGTTAAGTATGGAGAATATATTAAAGTATTAAATTCTTCTAAAACTGATGATAATAGAATAATA
>JAYFRK010000186.1:0-2595 GCA_034925975.1 Clostridium sp. | reverse complement strand
GGTAACTGCCCAGATTGTGGAAGACCAGTTGAAAAGACAAAAGAAGAAGCTTATTTCTTCAAGATGTCAAAGTATGCAGATAAGCTTATTGAGTATATAGAAACTCATCCAGAGTTTATACAACCTGAATCAAGAAAAAATGAAATGCTAAATAACTTTTTAAGACCGGGTCTTCAAGACTTATGTGTATCAAGAACTTCCTTTAACTGGGGAATACCAGTAACATTTGATGATAAACACGTTATATATGTATGGATAGATGCACTTGCAAATTATATAACTGCTCTTGGATATGACCAACAAAATGATGAATTATATCAAAAATATTGGCCTGCAAATGTTCATCTAGTTGGAAAAGATATTTTAAGATTCCATACAATTTATTGGCCAATTATGCTTATGGCTTTAGGTCAACCACTTCCAAAACAAGTATTTGGTCATGGATGGTTATTAGTTGACGGTGGTAAAATGTCAAAATCAAAAGGAAATGTAGTAGATCCAGTAACATTAGTTAAACATTTTGGAACTGACGCTGTAAGATACTATCTTCTTCATGAAATACCTTTTGGTCAAGATGGATTGTATACAAGCGAAATCTTTATAAAAAAGACAAATTCAGATCTTGCAAATGATCTAGGAAATCTTGTAAATAGAACAATTGCAATGATAAACAAGTATTTTGATGGAGTAATTTCAGCACCTACTGCTAAAGAAGCAATAGATGAAGACTTAATTAAAATTGCTCTTGAAGCTCCATCTAAGGTAGAAGGAAGAATGGATGCATTAAAACTTCCAGAAGCATTAGACGACATTTGGACAGTTGTAAGAAGAAGTAATAAATATATAGATGAAACTATGCCTTGGGTACTTGCTAAAGATGAAGATAAAAAGGAAAGATTAGGGACAGTGCTATATAACTTAGTTGAAAGTTTAAGAATGGTCTCCGTAATGGTTTCACCTTTCTTACCAGAAACAAGTGAAAAGATAAATAAGCAATTGAATGTAGATCTTACAACTTGGGATAGTTTAGCTTCCTTTGACGGCACAAAAGCAGGAGCAAAGGTAGGAGAGGGAGAAGTTATATTCCCAAGAATAGATGTGGAAAAGAAATTAGAAGAGCTTGCAAAATTACAAGAAGAACAAAAAAATGCATCAGAAGCAGCAAAAACTCCAGAAATAGCGTCTATGAAACCAGAAATTACAATAGAAGACTTTGAAAAAATTGATTTAAGAGTAGTTAAAGTAATAGCCTGTGAACCAGTTAAAAAAGCAGATAAACTTCTTAAGTTAAAGGTTGATTTAGGCGGAGAAGAAAGACAGGTTATATCTGGGATTGCAAAATATTATAAACCAGAAGAATTAATAGGAAAGTATGTTGTGTTAGTTGCTAATCTAAAACCAGTTAAATTAAGAGGGGAATTATCACAAGGTATGATACTTGCAGCTTCAGATGATAAAGATAAATTATTTGCAGTAGATCCAGGTGAACTTCCAACAGGAAGCGTAGTTAGATAAGATTATATTTCCTATAAATTAGGCTGCTTACAAAGATAAATGTAGGCAGCCCTTAATTGTATAAATATCAATTAGTTTTAAATTTAGATAGTGGAATATTGAATTGAGGAATACCTGATGAATAAGGAGCTATTTCATATTGTTGAAAATATATAATTAAATTGCTATTTTCAATTACAAAGCATGGATTGTCTGATATACCTTTAAAATCTTCTGAGAAATAAAGATTAGGATTCCTGCTTATCTCATTCTTTATTGTTTTATCAATTATGCCCTTATAGTCTAATTTGCCTTTAAATATATCTTTTAAATCTAATACTTTTCCTGTATTAAGATCTATATTATAAGACTTTCTTGTAGTACTTCCGTGAGCTCCACCAGTATATCGATAATAATCAATGTACATACTTAACAAATTATTATCCTTTGATAAAATTTTATAGTTAACAACAGCGGAATAGTTAGGCATTGAAATATCGTATTTTTTACATTCTTCAAAGTATTCTTTTGCCATTTCTTCAATCTCATTTTTAAAACTTATGGCGTCTTTTTCAAACATAGAATTAATTTTTTTCTGAAGGTTTAAATCTTTTAAGCCGCTAACTACAGGGATTTTCAAATCTATTTCAGTTAATTCATCTTTTGTGTTTACGTTCTTTGATGTAATATTGATAGAAGAATTTTTAGAAGCAATGGATTGTGTATTAACATAGCCTTTGTAAGGAATTGAGTTAAAGTTTTGGCTTGAAGTTGCTACAAAAGGTGATGTAGAAGCTGCTATAGCTGCTGCTATACTTAGGTATGCTATTTGTTTCATTATAAGTTCCTCCTTATACATATATAGTTTATTCTCTTGCTAATAAGTTTACTTTATTCTTATTTGAGAATAATTAAATTTTAGCTACAGAAAAGTTACAAAAAGGGGACGGTTATGAAGTATTATCCATGTATTATGTAATATTTGTATGAAAATTTAATTTGCATATTTAAATTTAAACCCAGGTGTAGTAAAATTACTATTGTTGAAATTCCACTAAGATTGTAATATATTGAAATGATAGGTATGATTAAATTAGTTGG
>JAYFRK010000463.1:0-9388 GCA_034925975.1 Clostridium sp. | reverse complement strand
ATATAGTAACAATTTTAAGAGCTCCACACAAGTACAAAGATTCAAGAGAGCAGTTCGAAATCAGAACTCATAAGAGACTAATCGATATATTAAGTCCATCACCAAAAACTGTTGATGCTCTAATGAGATTAGACTTACCAGCTGGTGTAGATATCGAAATAAAATTATAATTTTTAGAGATAATTGGATATTATGATCGGATTCGATCCGCTAATATTTTAGGAGGTGCAAGAAATGAAGAAAGCAATACTAGGTAGAAAACTTGGAATGACTCAAATATTTGATGAAAATGGTAAAGTGGTTCCAGTTACAGTTGTAGAAGCAGGTCCTTGCGCAGTTATCCAAAAGAAAACTGTAGAGAAAGATGGATACAATGCTATACAAGTAGGATTTGAAAACATTAGAGAAAAATTAGCTAATAAAGCTAAAAAAGGGCACTTTGCAAAAAGTGGAGTTGCTTTAAAGAGAATAGTAAAAGAATTTAGATTAGAAGACGTTGAACAATATGAAGTTGGAAGCGAAATTAAAGCTGACACATTCGTAGCAGGAGAAAAAGTAGACGTATCAGGAGTTTCTAAAGGTAAGGGATTCCAAGGTACAATTAAGAGATGGAACTTTCACAGAGGACCTATGTCTCACGGTTCTAAATATCACAGAGCGGTTGTATAAATGGGAGCTTCATAATATCCATCAAGAACATTCAAAAACAAAAAGATGCCTGGACACATGGGAAATAGAAAAACAACTGTATTAAACCTTGAAGTTGTAAAAGTAATGCCAGAAAAGAACGTTATTTTAATTAAAGGTGGAATACCAGGTCCAAATAAAGGCTACGTTGTAATTAGAAATACAGTAAAAGCTTAAGACTTGGAAGAAAGGAGGATAAAGAATGCCTACAGTAGATTTATATAATAGTGAAGGACAAAAAGTTGGAGATATGCAATTATCTGACAACGTATTTGCCGTTGAAGTTAATGAAAGCGTATTGCATCAAGTTGTAGTTGCACAACTTGCAAATAAAAGACAAGGAACTCAATCAGCTAAGACAAGATCTGAAGTTTCTGGAGGTGGAAAGAAGCCTTGGAGACAAAAAGGAACTGGTAGAGCAAGACAGGGTTCAATAAGAGCTCCACAATGGATACATGGTGGTATAGTATTTGCTCCAAAGCCAAGAGACTATAGAATGTCAATTCCTAAATCAATGAAAAAAGTTGCTATGAAGTCTGCTTTAACAAGTAAAGTAAACGGAAATAGTATGGTAGTTCTTGAAAGCTTAGAATTAGAAGTTCCAAAGACTAAAGAAATGGTTAAAATGATAACTGCATTTGAAGCTAAAAAACCTTTAATAGTTGTGCCAGCAGCAAATGAAGTTGTTTTAAAATCTGTAAGAAACATAGAAGGGGCAACTGTTATCCCAGTTAATAATTTAAATGTTTATGATATATTAAAACATGATAAATTCATTGTTACAAAAGAAGCGGTTGCTAAAATTGAGGAGGTGTATGCATAATGATGTTAAGTAGTTACGATATCATTAAAAGACCTGTAATAACTGAAAAAAGCATGTCTGCAATGTCAGATAGAAAATACACCTTCATCGTAGATATTCATGCTAACAAATCTCAAATAAAGAGAGCAATTGAAGAAGTATTCGGTGTAAAAGTTGAAGAAGTAAATACAGCAAGAGTAATGGGAAAAGTTAAAAGAGTCGGTGTTCATATAGGAAAAAGACCTGACTACAAAAAAGCTGTAGTTACATTAACAGCAGACAGCAAAACAATAGAATTTTTTGAAGGAATGTAATAAATAAATTAGAGCTATTATTGGTGGTAGAGCCAGATAAGCGATAAAGAAGGAGGGAATTTATATGGCAGTTAAAAAGTTTAAGCCGGTTACGCCTTCATTAAGACAAATGACAATGTCTACTTTTGAAGAAATAACTACTGATAAACCAGAAAAATCACTTCTTGTTGCATTAACTAAAAATGCAGGAAGAAATGCTCAAGGTAAAATAACTGTTCGTCACCGTGGCGGTGGTGCTAAGAGAAAATATAGAATAATAGATTTCAAGAGAACTAAGGATGGAATACCTGCAAAAGTTACTACAATAGAGTATGACCCAAACAGAACAGCATATATAGCATTAATAGTATATGCTGATGGTGAGAAGAGATATATAATCGCACCAGCTGGATTAAAAGTTGGGGATGTTTTAATGTCAGGTGTAGATGCTGATATTAAAATAGGTAATGCACTTCCATTACAAAACATACCTGTTGGTACAGTAATACACAATATTGAATTACAATCTGGAAAAGGCGGTCAAATAGTAAGAGCTGCTGGAGCTTCAGCACAACTTATGGCTAAAGAAGGAAAGTATGCTATATTGAGACTTCCAAGTGGTGAAATGAGATACGTAAGAATCGAATGTAGAGCTACAATAGGAACAGTTTCAAACTTAACTAATGACATAATCAATATTGGTAAAGCAGGAAGAAAGAGACACATGGGTTGGAGACCTACAGTTAGAGGATCTGTAATGAACCCTAACGATCACCCTCACGGTGGTGGAGAAGGTAAATCACCTGTTGGACGTCCAGGTCCTGTTACTCCATGGGGTAAACCTGCTCTTGGATACAAGACTAGAAAGAATACTAAGTATTCTGATAGAATGATTATTAAGAAAAGAAATCAAAAATAGTTGATAAGTGGAAAGAAGAGAATTTATATTCTCTTCCTAAACATTTAAGAGTATGAAAGGAGGACACTAGCTTGAGTAGATCACTTAAAAAAGGACCTTTCGTTGCAGATTCTTTAATGAAAAAAATTGAGGAAATGAACGAAAATGGTGAAAAGAAGGTTATAAAAACTTGGTCAAGAAGTTCAACAATTTTCCCTCAAATGGTTGGCCACACTATAGCTGTCCATGATGGTAGAAAACATGTTCCAGTTTATATAAGTGAAGATATGGTAGGACATAAATTAGGAGAATTTGTTTTAACAAGAACATTTAAAGGCCACGTAGACAAAAGTGAAAAGTCAACACGTGTAAGATAGTTATAGGAAGGAGGAACTAAAATGGAAGCTAGAGCTATAGCAAAGTATGTAAGAATTGCTCCAAGAAAAGTAGCAGTTGTTCTAGATTTAGTAAGAGGTAAGAATGTAAACGAAGCTTTCGCTATATTAAAATATACTCCAAAAAGTGCAGCTGACATAATAAATAAAGTTTTGAAATCAGCTGTAGCTAATGCAGAAAATAATTTTAACTTAGATGTTAATAAATTATATGTTGCAGAAGCTTATGCTAACCAAGGACCAACATTAAAAAGATTTAGACCACGTGCGCAAGGTAGAGCGTATTCAATAATGAAAAGAACTAGTCACATCACACTAGTAGTAAAAGAAAGAGCATAGAAGGAGGGAAATAAGAGTGGGACAAAAAGTACATCCACATGGCCTCAGAGTCGGTGTAATAAAGGACTGGGACGCTAAATGGTATGCAAATGATAAGAATTTTGCTGACAATTTAGTAGAAGATGACAAAATAAGAAAGTTTATAAAAAACAAATCTTACTCAGCAGGTATTTCAAAAATAGAGATTGAAAGAACTCCCAAAAGAGTTAAGATAAATATATATACTGCTAAGCCAGGAATGTTAATTGGAAAAGGCGGAAAAGGCATAGATGATCTAAAACAACAATTAGTATCTATGGTAAGCGAAAAGAATGTAATAATCAATATAGTTGAAGTAAAGAAACCAGAAGTTGATGCTCAATTAATGGCTGAAAATGTTGCTCAACAACTTGAAAAAAGAATTTCTTTTAGAAGAGCTATGAAGCAAACAATTCAAAGAGCTATGAGAAGTGGTGTTAAGGGAGTTAAAACTGCTTGTTCAGGAAGACTTGGTGGAGCTGAAATTGCTAGAACTGAGCAATACCACGAAGGAACAATTCCTCTACAAACATTAAGAGCAGATATTGACTACGGATTTGCAGAAGCAAATACTACTTATGGAAAAATTGGTGTTAAAGTTTGGGTTTATAAAGGTGAAATTCTTCCAAAGAGAAAAGTTAAAGCAGAAGAAGTTAACCAATAAGAAAGGAGGAATAATTTATGTTGATGCCAAAGAAGGTAAAACATCGTAAAGTACAACGTGGCAGAATGAGAGGAAAAGCTACAAGAGGAAACTTTATTGCATACGGTGATTACGCTATACAAGCAACTGAACCAGGATGGTTAACAAGCAATCAAATAGAAGCTGCCAGAATAGCTATTAATAGATATATAAAAAGAGGTGGAAAGCTTTGGATTAAAGTTTTCCCAGATAAGCCAGTAACTGAAAAACCAGCTGAAACTCGTATGGGTTCTGGTAAAGGTTCACCAGAATACTGGGTAGCAGTTGTTAAACCAGGCAGAGTATTGTTTGAATTGTCAGGAGTTCAAGAGGAAGTTGCTAGAGAAGCTATGAGACTTGCTTCACACAAACTTCCAATGAAGACTAAATTTGTTACAAGAAAAGATTTCGAGCAAATGGGTGGTGAAGTAAATGAGGGCTAATGAATTGCAAGAATTAAAACAAAGTTCTTCTCAAGAGTTATCAGCTAAATTAACTGATCTTAAGGCTGAGTTATTTAACTTGAGATTTCAATTAGCAACTGGTCAACTAGAAAACCCAATGAGAATTAGACAAGTTAAAAAATCAATAGCTCAAGTTAAAACAGTACTTAGAGAAAAAGAATTACAAGTGCTTGAACAATAACGTGCTGAAAGGAGGTTTATTCTGTGGAAAGAGGTAACAGAAAAACTAGAATAGGTAGAGTCGTTTCAGATAAAATGGATAAAACTATTGTAGTTGCAGTTGAAGATAAAGTTCGTCACCCATTGTATGGCAAGACTATAAATATAACTAAAAAGTTTAAGGCTCATGATGAAAAGAATGAAGCTGGAATAAATGATAAAGTTTTAATAATGGAAACAAGACCATTATCTAAAGATAAGAACTGGAGATTAGTTCAAATTGTTGAAAAAGCTAAGTAATTTAATGGTTGGAAGGAGGTCGTTTATATGATACAGCCACAAACACGTTTGAAAGTAGCTGATAATACTGGTGCAAAGGAAATCATGTGTATCAGAGTTTTAGGCGGTTCAAGAAGAAAATATGGCAATATCGGAGATGTAATAGTTGCTAGCGTTAAAAGTGCAACACCAGGCGGTGTTGTTAAAAAAGGTGATGTAATTAAAGCTGTTATCGTAAGATCAAAAAGAGGCGTAAGAAGAGTAGACGGTTCTTATATAAAATTTGACGATAATGCTGCTGTTGTTATAAAAGATGATAAACAGCCAAAAGGAACACGTATATTTGGACCAATTGCTAGAGAACTAAGAGAAAAAGATAAAGAATTTAACAAAATATTATCATTAGCACCTGAAGTTCTATAAAAGGGAGGTGGCTGTGATGGCTAAAGTTCATGTAAGAAGAACAGACAAAGTAGTTGTTATTTCAGGTAAAGATAAAGGAAAAGTAAGCGAAATATTAGCTGTATATCCTAAAAATGGTAAAGTTTTAGTGAAAGACGTTAATATAGTTACAAAGCATGTAAAACCAAGTAGAGAAAACATGCAAGGTGGATTAGTTAAACAAGAAGCACCTATAAATAGTTCAAAAGTAATGTTATACTGCACTAAGTGTAATTCCGCTACAAGAGTTAGTAAAAAACTTTTAGAAGACGGAACTAAAGTAAGAACTTGCAAGAAGTGCGGAGAAATACTATAGACTTTGAAAGGAGGTTTACTAGATGGATAGACTACAGGAAAAATATAATAAAGAAGTAGTGCCAGCCCTAATGGAAAAGTTCGGATATAAAAATATAATGGAAGTTCCAAAACTTGAAAAAATAGTTATAAATATGGGTGTAGGCGAAGCTAAAGATAACTCTAAAATATTAGAATCAGCTGTAGCTGATTTAGAAAAAATAACAGGACAAAAACCAATAGTAACAAGAGCAAAAAAATCTGTAGCTAACTTCAAAGTTAGAGAAAACATGCCTATTGGATGTAAAGTTACATTAAGAAAAGAAAAAATGTATCAATTTGCAGATAGATTGGTGAGTGTAGCTTTACCAAGAGTTAGAGACTTTAGAGGAGTTTCAGCAAAAGCTTTTGATGGTAGAGGAAATTATGCTTTAGGAATTAAAGAGCAAATTATATTCCCAGAAATAGAATATGATAAAGTTGACAAAGTAAGAGGTATGGATATTATATTTGTTACTACTGCCAAGACAGATGAAGAAGCAAGAGAATTGCTTAGATGTCTTGGAATGCCATTTGCTCAATAATAAGGAGGGAAGAACGTGGCACGTAAAGCAATGATTGAAAAGTGGAATAAGACCCCTAAATATGCTACTAGAGCATACACTAGATGTAGAATATGCGGAAGACCACATGCTGTTTTAAAAAAATATGGAATATGCCGTATTTGTTTTAGAGAATTAGCATACAAAGGTCAAATTCCTGGATGTAAAAAAGCTAGCTGGTAATATATAATATTGGAAAGGAGGCATAATAGATGGTTATGACAGACCCTATTGCAGATATGCTAACTCGTATAAGAAATGCAAACATAGTTAGACATGAAGTTGTTGAAGTTCCGTCTTCAAATGTAAAAAAATCTATAGCTAACATATTACTTCAGGAAGGATATGTTAAAAATGTAGAAGAATACGCAGATGGAGCAGTTCCAATGCTTAGAATGTCTTTAAAATATCAAGGAAAAGAAAGAGTAATAACTGGTCTTAAGAGAATATCAAAACCAGGTTTAAGAGTTTATTGTAAAAAAGATAATATACCAAAGGTATTAAACGGATTAGGAGTTGCTATTATATCAACTTCAAAAGGTATAGTAACTGATAGAGATGCAAGAAATTCAGGTTTAGGTGGAGAAGTTATTTGTTACATTTGGTAATTTAACGGAATAGGAGGTGTGGTAATGTCAAGAGTAGGAAAACTTCCAATAGAAATACCTAATGGAGTGAAAGTTGATGTAACACCAGATAACGTTGTTACAGTAAAAGGTCCAAAAGGAGAATTAGTAAAGGCTATGCATGCAGATATGAACATAGCTTTAGAAGATAATCAAATTGTTGTTACAAGACCAAGCGAGATTGCTCAACATAGAGCTTTACATGGATTAACAAGAGCGTTAATAAAAAACATGGTTGTTGGAGTAACAGAAGGATACCAAAAGACATTAGAATTAGTTGGTGTTGGTTATAGAGCACAATTAAAAGGAAAAGATCTAGTATTAAATCTTGGATATTCTCATCCAGTTGAAATAAAAGCTGTTGAAGGCGTAGAATATTCAGTTCCAGAAACAACAAAAGTTGTTGTTAGCGGAATTGACAAAGAATTAGTTGGTTCAGTAGCAGCTAATATAAGAGTTTGGAGAAAACCAGAACCTTATAAAGGAAAAGGAATTAAATACGCTGGGGAAGTTATAAGACGTAAAGAAGGTAAAACTGGTAAATAACAAGAGTAACAGCAGAAAGGAGTGAATGAAATGTTCAAGAAAGAAGATAGACAAAAGGCTAGAGTTAAACGTCATCTAAGAGTTCGTAACAAAATTACTGGTACAGCAGAAAGACCAAGATTAGCTGTATACAGAAGCGAAAAGAACATTTACGCACAAGTTATTGATGATGTAGCTAGAGTAACTTTAGTATCAGCTTCTACTTTAGATAAAGATTTTTCAGAGAAAGTAGGAAGTAACAAAGAAGCAGCTAAAGTTGTTGGAACAATGATAGCTAAAAAAGCTTTAGAAAAAGGAATCGAAGAAGTTGTTTTCGATAGAGGCGGAAATGTATATCATGGTAGAGTAAAAGAACTTGCTGAAGGAGCAAGAGAAGCAGGTCTAAAATTCTAGAGAAGGAGGGAAAACTATGAAAATAGATCCTAGCACGCTAAATCTAAAAGAAAAAGTTGTATTTATAAATAGAGTTGCTAAGGTTGTTAAAGGTGGAAGAAACTTTAGATTTAGTGCTCTTGTAGTAGTTGGAGATGAAGATGGGCACGTTGGCGTTGGTATGGGTAAAGCTACTGAAATACCAGAAGCTATAAGAAAAGGTATCGAGGATGCAAAGAAACACTTAGTAGAAGTAGCAATAGTTGATACAACTGTTCCACACAGAATAGAAGGAAGATTCGGCAGGGGAGAAGTTTTAATAATGCCAGCTGCTGAAGGTACAGGAGTTATAGCTGGTGGTCCAGTTAGAGCAGTATTAGAATTAGCAGGATTAAAAGATGTTAGAGCTAAGTCATTAGGTTCTAATAACCCAAGAAATATGGTCGGAGCTACAATTGATGGATTATCAAAATTAAGAACTGCTGAGCAGATTGCTAAATTAAGAGGCAAAACTGCAGAAGAGATATTAGGTTAGGAGGGGATCAACCTTGGCTAAGCTGAAGGTTACACTAACTAAGAGCACTATAGGTAGAAAGAAAGATCATATAGCTACTGTAAATGCTTTAGGGTTAAGAAAAATAGGCAATAGTGTTATGCACGAAGATACTCCTCAAATAAGAGGTATGATAAGCAAAGTAAATTATCTTCTAGATGTTGAAGAAATACAATAAGAGGAGGTGTAGAGTATGCAACTTCATGAATTGAAACCAGCTATAGGTTCAAAAAAATCTTCTAAAAGAGTTGGTAGAGGAAACGGATCAGGATTAGGTAAGACTGCAGGAAGAGGACAAAACGGACAAAATTCAAGATCAGGTGGAGGCGTAAGACCAGGATTTGAAGTAGGTCAAATGCCTTTATACAGAAGATTACCTAAAAGAGGGTTCACTAACATATTTGCAAAAGAATATGTTGAAGTTAACGTTAGCAGATTAAATATATTTGAAGACGGAACAGAAGTTACAATAGAATTACTTAAAGCTAATGGAGTAATTAGCAAAGTTAAAGATGGAGTTAAGATATTAGGAAACGGTAATTTAGAAAAGAAACTTACCGTTAAAGCAACTAAATTCACAAAGGGTGCAATAGAAAAGATAGAATCCATGGGGGGAAAAGTAGAGGTGATATAATTGTCAACCTTACGTAATGCTTGGAAAGTTCCCGAATTAAGAAAAAGAATAATATTTACAATACTTATGGTAGCAATTATCAGGATGGGAAATCATATTCCTGTTCCTGGAATTGATACCGACGCACTATCTAATCTAGCAAAGGCGGGGACGCTGTTTAGTTTCTATGATTTGATGTCAGGTGGAGCACTAAGTAGCTTTAGTATTTTTGCTATGGGAGTTGTACCATACATCAACTCATCAATTATATTTCAGTTATTAACAATTGCTATTCCTTCATTAGAACAACTTTCTAAAGAAGGGG
>JAYFRK010000376.1:0-8591 GCA_034925975.1 Clostridium sp. | reverse complement strand
TCACATATTTATATAATGTGAATACAATATAGTATCTATAGATACTTCATCATTGACAAAGACAAGTATTTGTCTTATACTAAAAGTAGCTCATCTACCATGATGTAGAAGGAGATCCCCGTTTTTCGTATTGCGAAAAACGGCTTTTTATTTTTTTGAACCTAAATATTTACTATAATCCTCGTTAAATTGCTGTTTCATTCTTTTATAAAATACAGGATATGCTGTTGTAAATTTGTAGTAGTTTAACTTTCCTTTTTTATGTACCTCGTTAAAAATAATAACATAATCAATTAAATCTTTTTCATATCTAATAAAATAGTTCTGTCTGTTATCCTTTGAAGTTTTAGTCCAACATTTTATATATTTGTTATTCTTATTAGCTAAATCAATAATCTCACTTATCCAATGTATTCTTGCCATTCTATACATACATTCAGCTCTCGAAAGTTGTTTTACAGACTCAATGGAGTTTTGAACTTCACACTTTGTATTACATCTAAGGTAGGCATAATCATTGGTACAGGGGAATATATTATACTTCTCTTCATTTCCAAGAGATATTAAATGCCAAAACCTTTCTAGTTTATTATCAATATGCTCATTACTCAAAAAGATAAAGTTTCCTAATAACAAAGGTCTATTGTTTCTATCTATAAAATTTTTATAAAAATCACTATAAATCATATCTATGTAATCATTTAGTGGCACACCATCTGAAATTAGATTTGGTGGAGATAATTCAGCTTCAGCCATTAATTCTCCTCCAATCTCTCTATTTCATTTTTCATATGTTTATCTGTATCCCAAACAAATATATTAAACTTCTGTTCCCTTAACAAAGTAGATTTTGTTAGTAAATACCCTGTATTTTGCTTTATTAATTCAACTAATTCTAGCTTAGACTTGCTTTCATTACATCCTCTATTAATATATCCTACAGCTCCTATTAGTAAATCTGTTAACTGCAAAACTTCACACTCATGAGATCTTACATTCTGAATTCTTTTAATTATATCCTGAGAAAAATCATAAATATTATTACACATTACATCATGAAGTTTTTTAACCTTAGCTGCACTTTTAGTATCTTTAATATCCAAATAAATAAAGTTCTCATGCTTAGGGTGAATCACTTCCCTTAATAGATAATAATACATAATATAATACAAATCATCGTGAGAATACTTATTGTAGTAGAGATCATTTTTATTTGGAAATACTACCGTTCTAAAATTCAAACTATCATTACTAAAAAAATAATCTATTATTTCCTTATAAAAATTTAACTTGCCAGGTGAAACCTTTGTCCACTTTATTTCGAAGGATCTGCTTAATCCATGTTTTATTTTAATCTTTCTTATATCCTCATTTATTTCTTTAGCTTTATTTTTATCACAACAAATTGCACCTAAGACCATTGCCTTTTGTTTATCATTTTTCAAATGACAACTTTCATCACAATATATATTAAACAATTTCTAACTATGCCTCCTTGTATATTGTACTTATAGATAATTATATCATAGACAACCACTTTCCTATATGCTGTAATTATAGAACAAACTTTTGCTTAATGCCAGTGTCACAAAATCGCTTCTTGCAACCTTATCTAATCATTCTACTTTTTAAATAATTCTTAGTTACACAAAATTTTGTATAATGTAATCATCAATCTTTTTCATTTCCCCATTAATAACACTTTCAAGTTCTACCTTAACCCTTTTATGTATAGCCTCAATATCATTATCGAACTTATTTATGTAGTTCTTAGGTAATAATTCCTTTGCAAATATTTGTGTATATGCTGATGTTAGAGTCCCTATCATTCCTTTAAATAGTGTCTTATTACTAGCAGCTATATTAAATATTTTACTTCTTATTGAATCTTCCCCTGGTCCGATAATTAATTTTATAACTATCTTATCATTCTTATTTTGAACCTCATACAAAAGAATTCTATTAGATGAAGTCCATCCACTACCTTTCTTCTCTATGATTTTATCTAACTCTTCCGTAATAAACCTTGTATATGTCTTATTTGAAGTATCCTTTATTATGTTAGGATATTGTTCTAACACTTCTCCAATATTGTATGATATTTCGGAGTAGATATCTGGTTTATATTCAAATATTAAATCTAATGCCTTTTGGTGCTTATAATATATCTCTTTACATATCTTTTCTAATTCAAAGTCTCCCACAATATACCTCCTTAAAACTTCTAAATACTGGTCAATAAATAATTTAACACTTTGGCTTATCAGACTTTTTTTCAAGTCCACTGATTTTTCTAATATATCAAATATATTTTTATAGCTGAAGCTTATCCAATTCTCTTCATCACTTGACGAGTCACCATATAGAGTTAAGAAAACGAATACTTTGTTATACCCTACAAACTCCTTCTGAACAATGTCAAAGTACTTTTTTAACTGATGATTGGATTCTTTGCTCCACACCTTATTCTCTATAACTAAGACTAATTTGTTTTCCTCTGAAACAGCTAATATATCAATATTTCGCCATTCTCTTCTAATATTAAAGTCATGATAATCCATAAGAGATATATCAAAGAGAGTTAAGTTACTTTTCAAAATCGTATTCCTATTTAAATAGAATAATGTTTGAATTAGTTTTTTTATAAAAACATCTCCAATTCCATGATTCTCTTTAGGATTAAGTAACCATGATAAAACGTTGCTATGTCTTATTTCAGTATTTACAATACCTAATGTTTCAAAAGCATTGAAATTGGATAGTTTAGTTTCTATCTGTTCAAAAATTTCCATATCCATTAGTAATTCTTCTATTGCCTTCTGGTTTTCTAAAAAATCCTCCATGTCTTCACCTACTACACATTTATTTGTTTTAAATTAATCCACTGACTAAAGTCTATTATTATAATAAACTCTTTCAAATCTAAAAAAGTTATCCTTTACTTTTTCAAATCTAACCAAATAATAACTAGAAATATCCCCTACCTAATTTAAATTTCATCTTAAGTTTTCTTTATTAAGCAAAAGGCCTACCCACAATCCTTTCAATTAAAGAACAAAACGTATCCCAATGCCCAGGGAAATCATTACTTCCATACTTATGAATTTTTCTTTTGTCCGTCTCAATATCAATGCTCCATTGAGTTCCATCGAGAATATCTGAATTGACATATTTTCTTTTCCAGTTAAGCAAGCCTATAAACTTTAATTCTATAATAAAATCTTCTGCCTCTGCCTTACTAATCTTTTTTATATGCTGAAGTTCTTCCTGAAACCCTTCTTCCCAAGTTGTTTTCATATCTACAAGATCTACACTAACATTATAGCTTGGCGCAAAATATCCTCCTACTGATGCCCTAATTCTCCTTATACTTTTATAAGCAGCATCAACAACTTCCTTTTTACTCCACTGTTTATTACAATCGCTACAAGCGTATTCAGGGGCTTCGTCTGAAACACAGCAACCACCGAATATTATTTTCCCTTGCTCTACTTCTTCTAGTAAGCCAGGACCTGGATAACCATATACTATCTCTAAATATTTTTTAGAACCGCATTGGGGACAAACTTTGTAGTTAATTGCCATTTAATATATTCACCACACTTTACACTTAATTTATAAATTTCTATGTATCTAAAAAATAAAATTCTTAAACTTCCCTTCGTCTATCTGTTTTAAAGCTTTATCATATAATTCTTTTACCTTATCCATCTTTGTGGTAAAAACATAAGTATCCTCAATTAAAATAGGATCTTCAGTATCTACATATTCCTGTATGAGAAATTCCATAAATTCTATATCTTCTTCAGAGATGAGGGCCTTCTCCTCAAGACTCAAAAGAGCTAGTTCGTAAATAAACTCTTCCTTATTATTTTTAGCTAAATCGTAATCTTCTTTATTCATTGTTAAATTTAGTTCTTCAACCAGAGTTACTAGTACTTGATAATTAGGTTCTGTTTCAAGACCTATGCTGTCATGCAAATAAATAAGCTCTTTTTTATGTAGCTTCTTTACTGTCTTAAGAGTATCTTTTAATTTTTTATCCATTAATAACACCCCATACCTTATGTATATCTAAGATACATTATATCTTCTCTTTTGCTCACAAATATCCTCTAAATCATGAAAAATAAACTTCCTAAGTTCTAAAATACTTAGGAAGTTTCACTCTAATATTCTTATATGGCTAGCTTCTAATCTTCTAAAATTCTTGTATTGCTTAATTCTTATAACCTTATACTTATTAACCAGCCCAGTTAAATCCCATAATGGCTTGATCTACGATGTGCTCATAAATTATATTACTCTTTTGTGTGAAAATATCTCTTCCATATGTGTCTGGTAGAAAGCTGTCTAACACATTAATAATTTCATGTTTTACTTTTTCCTTTGGTTGAGGATCATTCTGCCATCCTACAATAAACAGCTCAGTTTTTTTCAGTGTCAAGGTTTCATAAAGCATTTTTGCAGCAAGCTTTACTCTCTTTTCTTCATCCTTAGTCAACTTTTCTTTTCTAAGCAAATCAAAAATTTCTAGCTCTTCTTCACTTAAATCTTCTTTAACATGGCGTTCTTCCTCTTTCTTTAACTCTTCCATAAACTTTAACAACTTTTCATAGAAATCATCATTTTGAGAACCACCTGCATTATAGTTATCTATAATATTTTGAAATATTTCAGCAAAATTTCCCCTGGTTACATTCTTTTTTAACATCTTTGTAAGCTTTTGTTCAATAAATTCTCTAAGATTGGATATTTCTAAATTTTTGTATTTAGTTTTTTTAAACTGATTTCTTAATTCATCAATATTTAGCTTTGACAGGTCAATTTCTTTTCCTGTAGTAACAATACTGTAAGTTGCTTTTTCTTCTGCTACTAGAACACTCTGATCTAGTAGTTCATCAATTTTACTTCTAGCAGCTTCTAACTTCTCAGGTCGTATCTTTCCTTCAATAATACCTCGAAGATATAAAATAGCCTCTTTTAGAGAATTATCAAAATCCATTTTAAATATATCAGGCCTAAGCGATTCATATAGCATTTCTACAGTGTTAGCATATACTTTATATTCATTCTTCCATTCATCATTTCCTAGAATAGTGTTAGCAAAGCTTTCAAAAGTATCTAGTTTTTTAAAAGTATCCTCTTGCCCTATTACTCGATTTAAATCAACACCAATTTTTATACAATAATCCACTGTTCTTTCTATGGTTTCCTTAAGATGATCTAATAATTTGTCAATATCCTTAACAGGCATAATTCCTTCTTCAGTGGTAGCATAATCAACCAATGCTCTCTTTAAATATTTGAATACATCTAGGTAATCTACAATAATTCCGTTCTCTTTACCAGGGTATACCCTATTAGCCCTTGCTATTGTCTGCATCAATGTATGCCCCTTCATTGGTTTATCAAGGTATAAGGTGGATACAGAAGGTGCATCAAAGCCAGTCAACCACATGGAGCAAACAAAAACGAGTTGTAAGGGATGTCTATCATCTTTAAAGTTATCTTCTATATCAAAACCATTCTCGTCAACTGCATTCATACGCTCTCTATGCAATTTTACTGATAGGCCCTGCTTATTAAACTTTTCTTCCTCGCCATCTTCAGGGCTAATAATCACTGCCATTTGTACACTTCTCATATAATTCACTATTCGTTTTAGCTTCAATTTCTCTGCTTCATCTTTTTCTTTAGAGATCTGTGAATTAAGCTTTTTTATTTCTTCTTTCCAATAATAATTTACCTTGTCATACATCTTAACTGTAGTGAATTTATCAACTGAAATTACCATCCCCTTACCAAGGAATCCTCTACGTGGAAAATGATATACTATATCCTTTGCTATGGTATCTAATCTGTCATCCCTTTTTAAAACTTCCAACTCTCTTGCATAATGATTTTCCAAACGCTTTTGTTCTGTTTCTGTTAAATTATCTTCCTCTAATATCTCTGCAAAGTCTGAATTTAAAAACTCATTCTTAAGCTCAACTTCAGGTACTCTTTTCGTATAGTATAAAGGCACAGTTGCATTATCTTCTATGGACTGTGAAAAATTATATTCACTTACATAATCACCAAACCAAGCATTTGTTAATCGCTTACTACCAAGAAGTGGGGTTCCTGTAAAGGCAATAAACTGTGCATTAGGTAGCCCTGTTCTCATATTTTCAGCTAGATCTTTGTACTGTGTTCTGTGGGCTTCATCCACTATTACTATAATATCATCACGTTCTGATAAGATTGGATATTTCTTACCTTTATCATATCTAAACTTATGAATTAGGGTAAAAAGAATTGTCTTATTTGTATTTAGCTCTGCACGAAGCTGAGTGCTATTTCCAGGGCGCACTTCTTCTTCCTTTTTAATGAATTCAGTTCTTAAAAAGTTTTTATAAATTTGATCATCTAAATCTTGCCTATCGGTAACTACTAAGAAAGTAAAATTCCCACTACATTTATGCTTTATCTTTCTAGCTAGCATAACCATGGAATAGCTTTTACCACTTCCTTGAGTGTGCCAAAACACACCCAACTTTCCTCTTAATTTCTCACGATCAAGAAAAGCAAGAAAGGCATTATTAACACCTAAGAATTGATGGTTTTTTGCTATTAACTTTACTCTTTTTCTGTCAAATAAAATAAAGTTTTCTATATAATCAATTAAAGTTTCCTTTTTAAGTAATCCTATAATGAGATATTCTAAACTAATGCAATTTTCTTTAATTTCTTTTCGATTAGGTGTTTCTTTTTCATCATCAACTTTAAGCCATTCAAAAAAATGCTCGTAGCCTGACTTAAAGCTGCCTAATCGTGTTTCCATTCCATTTGATAATACACATATTTGATTAAAATTAAATAAATAAGGTATGTCCTTTAAATAATCTGTAAGATTCTTATCATAAGCATTCTTTACTAATATATTTGAATTTTTAAGCTCAATAAATACAAGGGGTAAGCCATTGATAAATATTATAAGGTCAGGGCGACGCCAATGAACTTCTCCTTTAATCCACATTTGAGACGCTACAATGAAACTGTTATTTAATGGCTCATTATAGTTAATAATACTTAATCTATCCTTTGTTTTCTTACCATTTACCTCATATTCTACTTCAACACCATTTCTAAGAATCTGATAGTTTGAATAATTCATAAGCATTAAGTCCCCGGTATTAGGAGTATACGCGAGACTTTCTGCTACCTTTTTTACTGTATCTATAGGAACCTTAGGATTAAGTTGGCACAACTTAGTAAACAGGATATTAGGTAAAACCACCTGCTTTTTATTTTCTCTACCTGTACCATCTGGTAGAGTTTCTTTATCTGTTGTATAGCAGTTGATGCTTTCATATTTATTTACATCAACTAACATTTTAATAGCTGATTGCTCTATCATATCCTCAGTAATAATTTGTGCCATAAATAAGCCCCCTTATTTTATACTTCTAATTTTCCACTCATAAGGCGTGGTAATAGTAAATCACGTTGTTTGATTAGGTTTCTATTTTGAGTTTCAAGCCTTCTTATTTGTCGATTAAAGATTTCAATAATATTATCAAATTTATTCAACAGTTCTTTATTTGGCTTCAATAACTTTATCCTTTTAATATTATACAGAGGCAATTTTGGTTGTGTCGCCCCAACAATCCCAGCTGCAATTTCACTTTTTCCAAAATCAGATGATAAAAAATGATATATATAATTGTAATTTACTTCATTTAAATTTACTAACTTAGCACAATTTTCTGTAAGATTGGCATTATTAAGACTTTTATCCACTACACAAACCAACCCAATTGTACCAACAATAGATATTAAAATATCATTTGTATTCGTAATATATTGTTTTATCGCCCTCTGAGTTTCATCATCTACATATTCAAAATCATTATCTAAAGCAAGAAATTTGCTATTTTTTATATCTTTAATTTTAATATATGGATGTTTATTAGGCTCATTAATCAATGTTTTTCCCACTGGTAATCGCTTGCCTCCTTTTATTTCTACTAATTCTCCTAACTTTACAACTTTCCACCCTTGTGGCAATCCATTTTCAAACTTTGTTTCCTTATAATTTGGAAAACGGAATCGCACAAACCATTCCTTATATAGGCTTTCTGCTGCTTTTTCTAAAATCTCTATTCTACGGTTGTTGTTTTCTATAAGGTCATCATAGGCAGATAGAATATCAGCTATTTTTTGTTGAACTGGCAGTGGTGGAAGTTTAATTTTTGCTTTTTTAAAATCATTGGTATCAACAGCAGGATAGGCTGAGCCTTTTGCAACCATTGAAAGATAGTCTACAAAACTATTTTCCGTTATCAGATAGTAAATAAATCTACTATCTGATTTTTGGGTAGCTCTAATTACTGCAAATCCAGTAGAAGCTATTGCATTCTTAGGACAGTCATCTTTTACATAATAATAAGCTTTAAGATTGGGCCTAACTGTTGAATAAATTATATCATTAGGCTTTATCATTCTTCTTGCTCTGCTTGGAGCCTCATTAATTTCATATCTCGTATATCCGCTTAAAGTGCCTTGATTTACAGACGAAATATCAATATACTGTATATCACCTGAAT